>NZ_JBEUPA010000013.1:0-97589 GCF_040492065.1 Actinomadura sp. NPDC000929
GGGCGTGGGGGGGGTCGCCCCCCCACAAAGAAACTTCCCCGGTGCCCGGAGCCAAGCGCTAGCGAAGCGGAGGGCACCGGGTCGGGACAGCGAAGCGGGGCGTCCCGGGTGGGGCGCCCCGCTGTCGTGGGTCGTGGGTCAGGCGCGGACCACGATGGTGTTGCAGATCTTGTCGGCGAAGGTCTGCTTGCGCTCGTCCCACAGCGGCCAGAGGAAGCCGATGTAGCACAGGAAGCTGTCGGCGACGTGCGC
This sequence comes from Actinomadura sp. NPDC000929, assembly GCF_040492065.1. Taxonomy (NCBI): domain Bacteria; kingdom Bacillati; phylum Actinomycetota; class Actinomycetes; order Streptosporangiales; family Thermomonosporaceae; genus Actinomadura; species Actinomadura sp. NPDC000929. The sequence goes on from NZ_JBEUPA010000013.1 coordinate 253, forward strand.
GATCTTGCGCACGAAGGCCATGCCGAAGCCGATGGGCTGGCCGGTCTGCGCGCTGACGAGGCGGATGCCCATCTGCCGCTTGCCGATGGACTGGCCGGTGGTGCCCTCCTGGTAGCAGATCCACAGGCCGCCCGCGATGGAGATGGCCGCGCCGATCAGCATGAGCAGGAGGCCGAACAGCGCCGCGCCCGAGCTGCCCGAGCTGGAGAGAATGATCATCAGGATGTACAGCACGAACACCGGACCACCGAAGATCAGGTAGTCGATGATGTAGCCGCCGGCGCGCGAGCCCCACTCGGCGAGCTGGCCGCCCGAGCCGTAGTGGTGGTGGTGCACCTCGTAGCCGGGCTGCGAGGGCCCCGACGGGGCGCCGTAGCCGGGCTGGGCCGGGGGCTGCTGGCCGTACCCGGGCTGCGCCGGGGGCTGGCCGTAGCCCGGCTGGGCCGGGGGCTGGCCGTAACCGGGCTGCGCCGGGGGCTGACCGTAGCCGGGCTGCCCGCCGGGCTGGCCGTAACCGGGCTGGGCCGGGGGCTGCTGGCCGTACCCGGGCTGTTGCTGCCCGTAGCCCGGCTGCTGACCGTACGGGTCGTAGGGGTTGCCCACACTTGCTCCTTATTGATTGACCCTGTGGTTATGTGACGCCCGCCGGACCCGGTGGGCTCCGCAAGTCTGACCGAGGACCGACCGCGGCTCAAACCCGCAGAACACCGAACCGGACGAGCTGCCACAGCTCCGACCCGACGAGGGCGGTGCCGAGCATCCAGGCACGGGTCTTCGGCTGGAGTGCCCACCACCGTTCACCCAGCCCCAGCGGTGCGGCGGCGACGGCGACGGCGCCGGCGAGCGCGACCGGGTTCGCGAGGACGGCCTGGCCGGGACGGCCCGAGCCGAACTCGATGAACACGGTCGTGCCCCCGCACAGGGGACACGGGATTCCGGTGAGCGCCCGCAGGGGACAGAGCACGCCGGGGTCGTTCACGCGGTGGATCCATGACGCGCCGATGGCCGCGACGGCCATCGCCGCGACACGCAGCACCGCACCCTGGGGTCCGTGCCGCGCTGCGGTGAGGGTCCGGCTGACGATTCCCCCGAGAGCACCTCGCGGTGCACCGGCGGACGCCGCCCCGGGCGCTCCCCCCAACGAATCCTCCGCCTCGATGACATACAGGTGAGTGACCCGTATATCGGGTGCACCCGGAGGCGGGTCAAGTCCGGGCAACGATCCGGTGTCAGACCGTTACTCAGTGCTCGGCTACACCACCTCTGGGGCAAGAGTAGGACAAATCACCTGCTACATGGGCACTCTTTCGCGTTCCGAGCATGAATGAATCGTCCGGTGCGGGGCGTGCGGCGAACGGGACGTGCGCGCGGGCGGGGCGAGGCCGGGGATGCGCCGGGGACCGGGGAGAACGGCGCGGCATTCTGAGGGCGCGGCGTGGCGCGCGGGCGGGCGGAACGGCGCATCGCGCCTGGCCCGGGGGCATCGAGGCCCGAAGGATCGTCCGGCCCGAGGAGCGTCGGGCCGGGTCCGGCGTCCGGCCCGCGGGGTGCGGGGCCGGGCGGGCGTCAGGCCTGGGCGGCGGCGCCGACGACGACCGGCTCCTCGGAGCCGGACAGGTGCTCGGCCTCGACGACGTCGGCGATGACGGCGGTGATGTTGTCGGGGCCGCCGTTGTCGCGGGCCATCTCGATCAGCCGGTCGACGGCGCGCTGCGGGTCGGCCTCGGCGGACAGCACCTCGTAGATCTTCTGCGCGTCGACCGGGCCGCTCAGGCCGTCCGAGCACAGCAGGTACCGGTCGCCGAGACGGGCCTCGCGCAGCCGCAGGTCGGGCTCGCGGTCGTCGCGCCCGTCCAGCACGCGGTACAGCACGTGCGAGAGCCGGGACGTCTCGGCGGGATCGGCCTGCTGGCCGGCCTGCTCGGCCTCCGCCTTGAGCAGCTCGTCCATGGTGTGGTCCTGCGTCATCTGGAAGAGCTCGCCGTCGCGCAGGAGGTAGCCGCGCGAGTCTCCGACGTGCGCCAGCGCGACGGACTCGCCGGACCAGAGCATGGCGGTGAGCGTGGTGCCCATCCGGCTCAGGTCGGGGCGTTCCTCCCGGACGATGCGCAACTTCTCGTTGGCCTCGGCCACGGCGCGACCCAGCATGTCGACAAGATCGTCTTTGTGGGCGTCGGCGTCCAGCGAGCGCAGTGAGCCGATCACGGTCGAGCTCGCGACCTCGCCGCCGGCATACCCGCCCATGCCGTCCGCGACCGCGATCAACCGCGCACCGGCGTACCCGGAGTCCTCGTTGTTCTCCCGGTTGCACCCGATGTCGCTGCCTGCTGCGTACCTGATTGCTACGTTCATACCAATTTCGATGACGATCCTGTCAGAGGAGTTGTATCAGCCGCGGGCGTTGGTCTTCCCGGTTTCCCCGGCGGCACTCGTGTTTCCGACACCGTGCCGGACCGCGTAGAGCGCCGCCTGCGTCCGATCCTGGACTCCCAGTTTCATGAGCAGATTACTGACGTGCGTCTTGACCGTCTTCTCGGACACCACGAGGGCGCGGGCGATCTCCCGGTTCGACCTGCCCCGCGCTATGTGCACGAGCACCTCCCGTTCCCGTTCGGTCAGCGCGGCGAGGCCGCGGTCGTCCCGTCCCGCGTCACCCGCCGTCCCGTTCCGCAGCATCGCCTCGGCCGCGTCCGGCGCGAACAGGACGTGCCCGTCGTGGACCGCCCGGATCGCCTGGACGAGCGCCTGCGGGTCGACGTCCTTGTACAGGTACCCGGCCGCCCCGGCCTGGACCGCCGGCAGCACGTGCCCGCGTTCCGTCACGCTGGTCAGGACGAGGACCCGTGCGGCGACGCCGCGCGCCCGCAGCTCCGCCAGCGCGGTCAGGCCGTCGGCGCCCGGCATCTTCAGGTCCATGAGCACGATATCGGGCTCCAGGGATTCGGCCAGTGTCACGGCCGACGTGCCGTCCTCGGCCTCGCCCACGACCTCGATGTCGTCCTGGATGCCGAGGAAGGTCCGCAGTCCCTGCCGGACGACCGGATGGTCGTCGGCGATCAGGACCCGGATCGGCCCGCGCGCGGCGCTCACAGCGGCACCTCCAGCCGGACCGTCGTGCCTCCGCCGGGCGCGGCCTCGATCGCGAGTTCGCCGCCGATCGAGTACGCCCTCTCGCGCATGGAGGTAAGACCCAGCCCGCCTTGGGGCTCCACCTCGGACGCGTCGAACCCCGCGCCGTCGTCCGAGACCTCCAGGACGGCCCGTTCGTCCTCCGTGCGGAGCCGGACCTGCACGGTGTTCGCCCGGGCGTGGCGCAGCGCGTTGTAGAGGGCCTCCTGGGTGATGCGGAAGGCGACGGCCTCGTGCTCCTCCGGCAGGACGATCGCTTCGTCGGCGCAGAGGCGGACGTTGGACTCGTGTGCGCGGTCGAGCACCTCGACGTGCTTGCGCAGCGACGCCACGAGGCCGTCCGCCAGGTCGGTGGGACGCAGCTCGAAGATGACGGCGCGCAGTTCGGCGAGGGCCTCGGCGGCGAGCCGCTCGACCTGTTCGAGCTCCCGGACGGTCCGGACCGGGTCGCGTTCGGCCAGCGCGGAGGCGGTGCGGGCCGTCAGCCGCAGCGAGAACAGCTTCTGCGCGACGGCGTCGTGCAACTCCCGGGCGAGCCGGTTGCGTTCGGCGACGACCGTGAGCTCGCGGTTGTGCTCGTAGAGGCGGGCGTTCGCCATCGCGATCGCGGCGTGCGCGGCGAACAGGGTGAGCAGGTCTTCGTCGTCCTGGGTGAAGCCGCCGGGACGGCGCTTGTTGGCCAGGAAGACGATGCCGAGAACGTCATCGCCGTCGCGGATCGGCACGCCGAGGAAGTCCTTCAGGACGGGGTGCGCGACCGGCCAGCCCTCGAACTCGGCCTCCTTGCGGATGTCGCCGAGCCGTTTCGGCGCGTCGCTCTTCAGCATCGCGGCGAGCATCCCGTGCTGGCGGGGCAGCGGGCCGATCCGCTCCCACTCCTCCTCCGAGACGCCCTCGACGACGAACTCGGCGAACGAGCCCTCGTCGTCGGGCACGCCGAGGGCCGCGTAGCGGGCGTCCAGCAGCTGCGCCGCCGCCCGGACGATCACCTGGAGCACCTCGTGCACGGACAGGTGGCGGGTCACGGCGAGCACGGCGGAACTGACGGCGTGCAGGGTCGCGCCCTGGTCGCCGCGGCAGCCCTCGTCCGTCGCCATTCCGGCCTCTCGTCCTCCCCCGTCCGGGCGCCCCTCGGCGCCCGCATGTGAAGACCGTACTCTCTAGGCGGGTCTTCTCGAATCAGCCGGCGGGAGTACGTGCCGCGGTGCCCCTCCCCGGGGCGCGGGACGCCGGTCCTAGGACCATCCGACGAGCCCCCGGTGGACCCGTCGGCCGATGCCGCCGGGCGCGCCGGTCCCTAGCGTCGAGGGCATGAAGACGGCACTGATCACCGGAGCCTCCCGCGGCCTCGGCCGGGCGCTCGCCCGCACCCTCGCCCGGGACGGCTGGACCCTCGTCGTCGACGCCCGCGACGCCGGCCCGCTCTCCGCGGTCGCGGCCGAGACCGGCGCGACCGCGATCCCCGGGGACGTCGCCGATCCCGCGCACCGGGCCGCCCTCGCCCGCGCGGTCGCAGGCGGGCTCGACCTGCTCGTCAACAACGCGAGCACGCTCGGCCCGACGCCGATGCCCCGGCTCGCCTCGCTTCCCGCGGACGCCTTCGCGGACACGCTCGCGACGAACGTCGTGGCGCCGCTCGCGCTGATCCAGGCGGTCCTGCCCGGCCTGCGGGAGCGGCGCGGCGCGATCCTCAACATCACGTCGGACGCGGCCGTGGAGGACTACGAGACGTGGGGCGGTTACGGAGCGTCCAAGGCGGCGCTGGAGCAGCTGTCGAACGTCCTCGCGGCCGAGGAGCCCGACGTCGCGGTGTGGTGGGCGGACCCGGGCGAGATGAACACCGCGATGCTCCGCGCCGCGGGCGAGGACGCGGACGCGGCCCCGCCTCCCGAGGAGGCCGCCGCCGCGCTGCACCGGCTCGTCTCCGGCCGCCTTCCGAGCGGGCGCCACCGCGCGGCGGACCTGGCGGCCGCGCGATGACCACCGTCCTTGATCATGATCAGGTGACAACAAAGCAGGGCATATTGGGCACCGGGTTCCGGGCCGCGACGCTCGGGATCGTCCTGGTCGTGACGCTGCTGGCGTTCGAGAGCATGGCCGTCGGGACCGTCATGCCGGTCGTCGCGAACGATCTGGACGGCCTGTCCCTGTACGCGTGGGGCTTCAGCGCGACCCTGATCACCAGCCTGCTGGCCACGGTGCTCGCCGGCGGCTGGGTCGACCGGTCAGGCCCCACCCGGCCCTTCCTGCTCGGGCTCGCCGTGTTCGTCGCCGGGCTCCTGATCGCGGGCGCGGCGCCGTCCATGTGGGTGTTCGTCGCCGGGCGCGCCGTCCAGGGCCTCGGCACGGGCGTACCGCTCGTCGCCCTCTACGTGGTGATCGCCCGCGTCTACCCGGAGGACCTGCGGTCCCGGGTGTTCGCCGCGCTGTCGGCCGCCTGGGTGCTGCCGTCGCTGGTCGGCCCGGCGGCCGGGGGCGCCCTGGCCGAGCACGCCGGCTGGCGCTGGGTGTTCCTCGGCCTCGTCCCGCTGGTGATCCCGCCGGCGCTGATGCTGCTCCCCGTGCTGCGCGGCATCGCGCCCTCCGGCGCCGCCCGGGCCCCCGGCAGGTCGCGGTACCCGGCCGCCCTCGGCGTCGCCGCCGGCACCGGCGTCCTCCTCTACGGCCTCGACGGGGCGGACTGGAAGCTCCTGCCGGCCGTGCTCGTCGGCCTCGCGGGCCTGGCCTTCGGGCTGCCCCGCCTGGTGCCCGCCGGAACGCTCCGGCTCCGCCGCGGGATGCCGAGCGTCATCCTCGTCAGGGGCCTGCTGTCGGGGGCCTTCTTCGGCACCGACGTCTTCATCCCGCTGGCGCTGACCCGGCTGCACGACTTCAGCGCCACGCAGGCGGGGATCGTCCTGACGGTCGGCGCGCTCGGCTGGTCGGCGGCGTCCCAGATCCAGGGCCGCTCCGAGCGTCCCCGCGAGTTCTACGCCCTGCTCGGCGCCGTGCTCGTCACCACCGGGATCGTCCTCGCCACCGTCGCCCTTCAGTTCTCCGGCTGGCTCGCCGCCCCCGCGTGGATCGTCGGCGGCGCCGGGATGGGCTTCTCGATCGGCAGCCTCTCCGTCCTGCTGCTCGACCTGTCGGCCGAGGACGAGCAGGGCGTCAACTCCTCCGCGCTGCAGATCAGCGACACCCTCGGCTCGTCCCTCGTGGTCGGGGTCGCGGGCGCGCTGGTCACCGGCTTCGGCGCCGCCCGGCTGGACGTCGGGCTCGCCGTCGCCGGGGCGCTGTTCGCCGCGATCGCCGCGTTCGGCGTGATCGCCGCTCTCCGCCTGGAGGTCCGGACATGACCGTCGACTTCACCCTCCCCGCCGCGCTGGAGGCGCACGAGCCGCCCGAGGCACGCGGCCGGGCCCGCGACGGCGTCCGGCTCCTCGTCTCCCGGCGCGCCGCCTGCGAGGTCTCCCACCACGCGTTCCGCGACCTGCCGGGCCTGCTCGACCCGGGCGACCTGCTCGTCGTCAACACCTCGGCCACGCTGCCCGCCGCCGTCCGGCTCGACCGGATCAGCGTGCACTTCTCCACCCCGGTCCCCGGCGCCGACGACCGGCTGTGGCTCGTCGAGCTGCGCCGCCTCGCCGGCAAGGCCGGCCGTCCGTACGCCGGAGGCACCCCCGGCGAGTGGATCCCGATGCCCGGCGGCGCCACCCTCACCCTCGTCGGACGGCACGCGGACCGCGCCCGAGGAGTGTCCGACCGGCTCTGGCAGGCGCGCCTGAGCACCGACGTCGTCCCCTACCTCCGACGCCACGGCGTCCCGATCAGGTACGGGTACGTCCGGCGCGACTGGCCGGTCGCCGCCTACCAGACCGCCTTCGCCCACGACCGCTCGTCCGGAGGCGCGGAGATGCCGAGCGCCGCCCGCCCCTTCACGCCCGAACTCGTGACGCGGCTGGTGTCGCGCGGCGTCCTGATCGCCCCGATCAGCCTCCACACGGGCGTCGCGTCCCCCGAGGCCCACGAGCCGCCCTACGCCGAGCGCTACAGCGTCCCCGAGCCGACCGCGGCCCTCGTCGGGCACGTCCGGGCCCGGGGCCGCCGGGTGATCGCCGTCGGCACCACCGCCGTGCGCGCGCTGGAGACGGCCGTGGACGCCTCCGGACGCGTCCAGGCGTCCTCCGGCTGGACCGAGCGCGTCGTGACCCCCGAGGACGGTGTCCGAGCCGTGGACGGCCTCCTCACCGGCCTGCACGAGCCGAGGTCGTCCCACCTGATGATGCTGACCGCCATCGCGGGCCGCGACCTGCTCAACGCCACGTACGAGGCCGCCCTCGCCGAGCGCTACCTCTGGCACGAATTCGGCGATCTGAACCTGATCCTTCCCGGATAGCGTCTCGCATGCCGGACCTGGCGGGCGGGACGCCCGGCGCGGCCGGTACCGTTGACAACAGCTATGGACGGGTCAGCAGAGCGCACGCTGCTCATCACACTCACCGGCCGCGACCGCCCCGGCGTCACGTCGCGCCTCTTCCGGACACTCTCCCAGTTCCCCCTCACGGTGGCGGACGTGGAGCAGGTCGTGATCCGCGGACGGCTCGTCCTCGGGGTCCTGCTCGCCTACACCGAGGGCGCCGACATCGGGCGGGTGTGGAACGCCGCCGAACGCGTCGCGAACGACCTCGACATGGAGATCGAGCTCTCCACCGGGCGCAACAAGCGGATGCCGAAGCGCAGCGGACGCCTGCACGTCACCGTCCTCGGCAACCCGCTCATGCCCGCCGCCATGGCGGGCATCGCCGGGCGGATCTCCGCGCACGGCGCCAACATCGACCGCATCGAGCGCCTCGCCCAGAACCCCGTCACCTGCATCGAGATGGACGTCTCCGGCGCCGACCCCGACGGGCTGCGCGCCGCGCTCACCGCCGAGGCCGTCGAGCAGCGGGTCGACGTCGCCGTGCAGCACAGCGGCCTGCACCGGCGCGCCAAGCGGCTCATCGTCATGGACGTCGACTCCACCCTCATCCAGGGCGAGGTCATCGAGCTGCTCGCCGAGCACGCCGGCTGCCTCGACGAGGTCGCCAAGGTCACCGAGGCCGCCATGCGCGGCGAGCTCGACTTCGAGGGGTCCCTGCGCGAGCGGGTCGCGCTCCTCGCAGGGCTCGACGCCTCCGCCATCGACTCCGTCCGCGACCGGCTCCGCCTCGCCGCCGGCGCCCGCACCATGGTCCGCACCCTCAAGCGCCTCGACTACAAGTTCGCGATCGTCAGCGGCGGCTTCACCCAGGTCACCGACGCCCTCGTCGAGGACCTCGGCATCGACTACTCCGCCGCCAACACCCTGGAGATCCAGAACGGCAAGCTCACCGGGCGCGTCACCGGCCAGGTCATCGACCGCGCCGGCAAGGCGGCCGCCCTGGAGCGCTTCGCCCGCGAGGCCGGCATCCCGATCAGCCAGACGGTCGCGATCGGCGACGGCGCCAACGACCTCGACATGCTCCAGGCGGCCGGCCTCGGCATCGCCTACAACGCCAAGCCGGTCGTCCGCCAGGCCGCCGACACCGCCGTCAACGTCCCCTACCTCGACACCATCGTCTTCCTCCTGGGCATCTCCCGCGAAGAAGTGGAAGCCGCCGACGCCGAAGACTCCCAGGCATAGCCCGGGGTTCCCGGGCGTCGCAGCCACTGGGAAAACCCAGCGCCTGGGGGTAGACAGGCCTCATGCTGCGGCGGGCGCGGGGGGCTTACGCCCAGGTGCATGGGCAGGCGGCGCCCTTCTACGGGCTCGCCGCCGCCCTCGCGGTCTCCGTGCCGCTGCTCGTCGGCGCGCTGAACGGGCACGCCGCGCAGGGATCCATGATCGCGCTCGGGGCCTATCTCGTGGCGCTGCGCGCGCCGGAGGGCCCGTACGGGTCGCGGGCGCGCAACCTCACGGTCGGCGTGCTGATCGTCGCGGTCGGGTCCGGGGCGGGCGGGCTGCTCAGCGGGCATCTGTGGCCGGCCGTGGCCGTCGTGCCGCCGCTGGTCGCGCTCGGCGTGGCGGTGCCGCGGATCGGGTCGACGGCGGGGCTCGCGGTGCTGCTGAGCGCCGTCCGGCCGCCGTCCGCGGACGTGGTGAACATCGGCCTGCTGGAGCTGGTGGGCGGGCTGCTCACGGCCGCGCTGCTGCTGGCGCCGTGGCCCGCGCGGCGGCTGCGGCCGCTGCGGGAGGCGCTGAGCGAGTCCGCGTACGCGGTCGCCGAGGCGCTGGACGCCGTGGCGCAGGACCTCGGAGCCCGCGACGCGGGTCCCCTCGACGCCGTCGAGCTGACGAACCCCGACCTGCTCGCGGTCACCCGCATCCCCGACTGGGAGGCCAAGCGGCGCGCGGCGTCGGAGTCGCTGACGGCGGCGCGCGCCACCTACGAGCTGTACCGGTCGGGGCGGGCGGGGAACGAACCCGCGAGGCCCGAGCGGGTGATCGACGCGCTGGGGCGCATCCTGCACGAGACGGTGACGCTCCAGGCCGTCCTGGAGGCGGCGAAGAACTACCCGCCGGACCGCGAGTGGGAGATGGAGACGCAGACGGCGATCTCCGCGCTCGCCGCCCGGCTGCGGCTGCTGGCCGGGGCGCTCGCCACGGCGGGAGAGGCGCCGCTCGGCCGCGAGGAGTCCGCCGCCGTCCGCCGGATGGTCCGCTCCGCGGAGCAGATCAGGCGCGCCGGACTCGCCGGCGACGAGGACCTGGTCGCGGTCGCGCTGATCGGCCAGGTGCGCCGCTCCGTCGACCGCATCGCCGGCGAGGTCGCCTCCCTGCGCCGCCTCGTCGCGGGAGGCCTGCGCATCGGGTTCGCCGCGCCGCGGATGCCGGGCACGCTCGACCCGATGCCCGCCTGGGACCGGGTCGCCCGCGCCGTCCGCACGCGCTCCCCCACGTTCCGGCAGGTGGCGCGGGTGTACGTGACGGCGGTCGTGTCGATGGCTCTCGCCGCCTCGCTGGGGATCTCGCACGGCCACTGGCTGACCATCACCGCGATGCTGAGCCTGCGCGCCACCTACGGCGAGACCGTGGACCGGCTCGTCCAGCGCGTCGGGGGCACCGCCGCCGGGGCCGCCGTCGCCGCGGTCATCCTGACGCTCGCGCCCGGGCAGGCCACCGTCGCGGTGATCGCGTTCTGCTTCGCGGGGGCCGGGTTCGCGATGCGGTCGGTGAACTTCGCCTACTGGGCCCTGTTCGGGACGCCCCTGGCGATGATGCTGCTGGACTTCTCCGCGCCCGCGGACTGGCGCACCGCCGGCGAGCGGATCGGCCTCACCCTGGCCGGGTCGCTCATGGCCTACCTCGCCGTCCTGCTGCTGTGGCCCGCCGGGCACCTCGAACGGATGCCCGGCCAGCTCGAACGGCTCCTGCGCACCCACGCCAGGCTCGTCCGGGCGGCGGCGGACGTCCTCGCCGGGGAGCGGACCCGGCTGCCGCACGACGCGATCGTGACGGCGGAGCGGGCGGCGGAGGCGGTCGACGAGACCCGGACCCGGCTCGGCCACGAGCGGGTGCCCGACCTCCACCTGATCGACCTGCTGCGCAGGGCCGTGGCCGCCGCGCACCGCGCCCGCGATCACCTCGTCGCGGTCGCGAAGCTGTCCCGCGAGCGGGCCGTGGACACCGGGCCGATCCCCGAGATCCTCGACCGCCTCGCCGACCAGCTGGAGGAGGCGGCCGGCCTGCTGGAGGAGCCGGGGGAGCGCGACCCGGAGGCCGGCGCGCCCGTCGAGGAGCTCTCCGACGAGCTCGCCGAGCTCGACTCCTACCTGTCCACGCTGACCCGGCGGCGCCGCGCGGAGATCAAGGAGGGCGTCGGCCCCGACGAGCTCACCCCGCTGCGGCACGCCCTGCTGCAGGTCTCCGGGACCCGCTACACGATCGGGGAGCTGCGACGGGACGTGAACCAGGTCATCGCGTCGTCCCTGGAGGCCGCCGAATCGCGCCCGTGAGCCGTCAGTCCTTGGGCGTGCGGACGGTGCGCAGCGTGCCGAGGCCGGGCCGGACGTCGGCCCAGCCGCCCGGAGGCAGGTCGATCACGGCGAGGGCGCAGGTGGGGAAGGCGTCGGGGGCCTGGCCCGTCAGGTCGTGGACGAGGTGGTGCACCGACGGGTTGTGCCCGACCAGCAGGAGCGTGCCGGCCTCGTCCGGAGCCTCGGAGACGAGGGCGAGGAGCCCGTCGGGATCGTTGTCGTAGATGCCGGGCTCGAAGGCGGTCTCCGCGTCGAGCGCCAGGCGCGCCAGGGTCTCCCGGGTCCGCGCGGCGGGCGAGCACAGCACCCGCCCCGGGACGAGGTCGTTCGCGCGCAGCCAGTCTCCGGCCGCGGTCGCGTCCCGGCGCCCGCGATCGGTGAGTTTGCGGTCGACGTCGGGTATGCCGAGACCGGCTTCGGCCTTGGCGTGGCGGAGCACGATGAGCGTGGGCATGGGCGCCACATTAGGGGGCCGCGAGGGCCGCCAGGGTCCACAGCACGAGCATGATGCCGAACATTCCGCCGATCACGATCGCGAAGCCCTTGGGCCCCGACATCGCCCGCTTGCCGCCGCTCGCCACGGCCGCCTCCCGAGATCGCTCCACTGGGTCGAGGGAGGGACGTCCCGTCCCTCCCGGACAGCGTACGACCGGGCCCGGAGTGGTCGGACGGGCCCCCGGGAAAACGCGGAAGGGCCGGTGGCACAAAGCCACCGGCCCCTCGCGTTCAGACGGTCAGGACTTGCCCGCGGACGACTCCTCGGCGTCCGTCTCGGCCTTGGCCCCGGCCGAGTCGGCCCCTACGCCGCTGTTCGAGGGGGGTCGACCCCCCGCGCCCCCCGCGGCGCCTTCGGCGCCGACCTTGGCCTCCTCCGGCGCTCCTTTGTCCAACGCCCCCGCGGCCTCGCCGCTCTTCGCGGCGTCCGGCCCCGGCCTGCCTCCCTCGACGGCGGGGTCGGAGGACGACTCCCCGATCGGGTCGGCGCGCCGCTTGGAGATCACGATCGCCGCGACGACGACAGCGACGGAGAACACGGTGACGCCGACGCGCAGCAGCGTGTTGCCCGCGTAGGTCACCACCGCGTCCGCGATCAGCAGCGCGACCAGGTTCATCACCTTGATCAGCGGGTTGATGGCGGGGCCGGCGGTGTCCTTGAACGGGTCGCCGACCGTGTCGCCGATGATCGTGGCCTCGTGCGCCTCGCTGCCCTTGCCGCCGAGGTGGCCCTCCTCGACGAGCTTCTTCGCGTTGTCCCACGCGCCGCCGGAGTTGGCGAGGAACACCGCCATCAGCACGCCCGCCGCGATGGCGCCGCCGAGATAGGCGCCGAGGGGCGCGTACCCGAGGGCGAAGCCGACCGCGATCGGCGTCATGATGGCCAGCAGGCCCGGGGTGGCGAGCTCGCGCTGCGCGTCCCGGGTGCAGATGTCCACGACCCGGTCGTAGTCGGGCTTCTCGGTGTAGTCCATGATCCCGGGCTTGGTGCGGAACTGCTCGCGCACCTCGACCACGACCCGGCCGGCCGCGCGGCCCACCGCCATGATCGCCAGGCCGGAGAACATGAACACCACGGCCGCGCCGATGATCAGCCCGATCAGCACGTTCGGGCTCGCGATCGACAGGTTGAAGTTCAGGAAGTCGGCGCCGATCGCGTTCCTGGCGTCCTTCGACGCGCCGGCGAGCGCCGCGATCACCGTCGTGCGGAACGAGCCGAACAGCGCGGTCGCGGCGAGCACCGCCGTCGCGATCGCGATGCCCTTGGTGATGGCCTTGGTGGTGTTGCCGACCGCGTCCAGCCGCTCCAGCACGGAGGCGGCCTCGCCCTGGACGTCCCCGGACATCTCGGCGATGCCCTGGGCGTTGTCGGAGACGGGCCCGAAGGTGTCCATCGAGACGATCACGCCGACGGTGGTGAGCAGCCCGGTGCCGGCCATCGCCACCGCGAACAGCGCGACGGTGGTGTTGCCGAAGCCGAGCAGGAACGCCCCGTACACGGCGGCGCCGATCACCAGCGCGGTGTAGACGGCGGACTCCAGGCCGAGCGAGATGCCCGACAGGATGACGGTGGCCGGACCCGTCCGGGCGCTGTCGGTGACCTCCTTGACCGGCTTGCGGTTGGTCTCGGTGAAGTAGCCGGTGAGCAGCTGGATCGCGCTGGCGAGCACGATGCCGATCAGGACGGAGCCGAGCGCGACCCAGCGCGGGTCGGCGTCCAGGCCGGCGATGGCCTTGTCGCGGACGCCGTCCAGCTCCGCGAAGGACGAGGGCAGATACACGAACGCGGCGACCGCGACGAGGACCGCCGAGATCGCGGCGGAGATGAAGAAGCCCCGGTTGATCGCGGTCATCCCGGACCGGTCGCCGGAGCGGGGCGCCACCGCGAAGATGCCGATCACCGCGGTGATCACGCCGATCATCGGCACGATCAGCGGGAACACCAGGCCCTGGTTCCCGAACGCCGCGGTGCCGAGGATCAGCGCCGCGACGAGCATGACCGCGTACGACTCGAACAGGTCGGCGGCCATGCCGGCGCAGTCGCCGACGTTGTCGCCCACGTTGTCGGCGATCGTCGCCGCGTTGCGCGGGTCGTCCTCGGGGATGCCCTGCTCGACCTTGCCGACCAGGTCGGCGCCGACGTCGGCGGCCTTGGTGAAGATGCCGCCGCCGACCCGCATGAACATGGCGAGCAGCGCGGCGCCGAAGCCGAAGCCCTCCAGCACCTTCGGCGCGTCGCCCTGGTAGGCCAGGACCACGACGGCGGCGCCGAACAGGCCGAGCCCGACGGTGAACATGCCCGCGACGCCGCCGGTGCGGAAGGCGATCCGCATCGCGACCTTCTCGCCGCCCTCCTCGCGGGCGGCCGCGGCGACCCGGACGTTGCCCCGGACGGCCAGCCACATGCCGGTGAACCCGGTGACGGCGGAGAAGATCGCCCCGATGACGAAGAAGACGGACCGGCCGATCCGCTCGCTGGTGGAGTCGGCGGGCAGGAGCAGCAGGACGAGCGGGATCAGGACCACGAAGATCGCGACCGTCCGGAACTGGCGTTTCAGATAGGCGCCCGCGCCCACCTGAACGGCGCGCGCGATCTCTTGCATCTTGGCGGTGCCCTGGCCGGCGGCCAGGACGTCGCGTACGAGACCCGCGGCGACGGCCAGTGCGAGCAGTGCGACCACGGCGACGACGACGACCAGGGAAAGGTCGCCGCCGCCGAGATCCACTTCAGCGCTGGCCGGGTCTGACAGGGAAAACCCGGGCATCCGTCCTCCTCGACAGGGGCGTTGCGATCGCGACCGAGATAAAAGCGATCTTTACCGCGTACCCAACGAGTCACGATTTCGAACGCCTCGCACGGCAACGCGGGTGCCGGGAGTCTACGCACGCGTAAGTCGAATGTTAAGGCCGCGACGCCCTTCATGAAGATGTCGCCGAAATGAAACACGCGATACGCCAGAAATTGACCCATTGGCCCGATCGGGCGGCATCGTCCCAGGTCAGACCGGGCCAGCCATTCATTACCCCGCCGATACCTTGACGGGCACGGGGCATGACCAGCACCTCGGCACGACCACCGGCGTCCGCATTCAAGCTAAGCATTAACACGGAATATGTCTAGACCCAAATCGGGACAACATCCGACGATCACAAGAGAATCCCACACCCCCAACCCCACCGCCCCCACCCGTCCCCGACCGCGCTCACACGCAGTAACCAACCTCGGCGCACCGCTCCACCCCCTGGCCGACAACCAGCCCCGCACCCCAGCCAGCTGTGCTGTAGGGGAGGCTCCGCGACGGCGCCCCCCGAGCGGCCGCGGCGGTCAGCTGGACGGCGGGTCCGTCATGAGCACCACGCGCTCGGCGACGGGATCGAACCCGAGCATGGGTTTCCGTGGTCCCCTTCGGACGTCATGACCACCGGCTTGCCCAGACGACGCCCCACGGCGGTCAGGAACCGGCAGAGGACGTCCACTCCTGCCTGGCCCCGCAGCTCGCGAAGGTCGACATCGAAGTCGATCTCCTCGGCGGACATCGGGCGGAAGATCACCAGAACGCCCGGGACCGGCCAGACCCCCAGGTCGGTCGTCTCAGCATCGACAGGACGCGCCAGCACGTCCGCAGCAGCAGGCAGCGGCCTCCGAGACGGACCAGCAGAAAAAGCACGGTGACAGCCGCCGCGACAACCTCAGCCACCACCGCAACCACGCAACAAGCTGAGGAGCCGCGATCGCGTCCGAAGGCAGGTTCAAGCGAAGCGAGAACCTGATCGCGCAGCGAGCCGCCAAGGCGAGACGAAGCGATGCCAGCGATCGCCCGCCTTTATCGACGATGGAGGGCCGCCAGGGCCCGAAGGAGGAGAAAAAGGCATTACAAAGGCCCCGCCGGGGCGGGGCCTTTGGTCGCGGTGGCGCGGGCGCGTCTAGATGGTCGCCTCGGCTTCGGCCGGCCAGCTCATCCGTATCTGGACCCCCTTCGGCGTGTTGGCGATCTCCACGTCGTCGGCGAGCCCGGCGATGACGGCCAGACCCAGTTCAGCGGTGCCCTCGCCCAGGCCGTACTCGAACTCGTCCGCTCCCTCGTCCTCGGCGGCTGCGGGGAGCCCCTCCGGCGGGAGGTCGCCGGGGACGGTGTCGCTGACGATCACCTCGAAGCGGCCCTTCTCGCCGCGCAGTTCGAGGCGGACGGGTTCGTCCGGGCAGTGCCGGCGGTGCGCCTCCACGGCCCGGGAGCACGCTTCGGCGACCGCGAGCCGGACCTCGTCCAGCAGCGGTTCGGCGACGCCGCTGCGACGGGCGACGGCGGTGACGATCAGCCGGGCGGTCCGGACGTGGACGGGCAGCGCGCTGAAGGACAGTTCAACGGTCGACATCTGAGTCGCGGGCCGCCTACTTGGCGCCCTTGCGCTTCTCCTCGGCCTCGGCGATCGAGTCGTGGATGCCGAAGACCTTGGTCAGCCCCGTGATCCGGAAGATCTTGAGGATGCGCTCCTGGGTGCACACGAGTTCCAGCGACCCGTCGTGGGCGCGCACCCGCTTCAGCCCGCCGACGAGGACGCCGAGACCGGTCGAGTCGAGGAACTCCACCTTCTCCATGTCCACGAGCAGGTGGAACTTGCCCTTGTTCACCAGGTCGATGAGCTTCTCGCGAAGCTTCGGCGCCGTGTAGACGTCGATCTCGCCCTCCACGTTGATGACGGTGAGGCCATCGTCGGTGGTGTAGTCGTTAACCTTCAGATCCACAGATCCTCCACGCGCCGTGCAGCTATCCGATCCCGCCGTCCGGCCCCATGGGCAGGGCGCCGAACGCCGAGACTTCGCCGTGATTCAACCACGCTCCGGCGTCGTGTACGCGCGTAATCGCCCACACGGGCGAAAGTTCGCGCCATCCCGTCTGACCTGCTGATCTCAGGGTCAGAGCAGGGGGAACGGGCCCTCCGGCGCCGGGGCGTTCCCGTAGTTTTGCCCCGGCTGGCACACTGAAAACCTGATGGGCGCCCAAAGATCCTCAACTCCCCTGGACCGGCTGCTCGCCGACCCCGGACGACGCGAACGAATCACCCATGTGGAGAGCGTTCCGGCACGTCAGGGGCGCCGGGCCGCGTGGCCCTCCTGGTCGCCGCCGCTGCTGGTGGAGCGGCTGGCCGCCGCCGGCATCGAGTCCCCCTGGGAGCACCAGTCCGCCGCGGCCGAGCACGCCCGCGCCGGACGCTCTGTGATCATCGCCACAGGGACGGCGTCCGGCAAGTCGCTCGCCTACCTGCTGCCCTGCGTCGAGGCGATCTACGCGGGCGACGAGAACCCTCGCCACGAGGGGACGGTTCTCTATCTCTCGCCGACGAAGGCCCTGGCCGCCGACCAGCTCCGCGCTCTCCGCGCGCTGCGCCTCACCCGGGTCCGCGCGGCGACCTACGACGGCGACACGCCGCAGGACGAGCGGACGTGGGTCCGGCAGCACGCCAACTACGTGATGACCAACCCAGACATGCTGCACAGGTCGATCCTTCCCGGGCATGCCCGGTGGTCGTCCTTTCTGCGCCGCCTCCGTTACGTCGTCATTGACGAGGCCCACGGGTACCGCGGGGTCTTCGGGTCGCACGTCGCGCAGGTTCTGCGCCGCCTGCGCCGGGTGTGCGGGCGCTATCACGCGTCGCCCACGTTCATCCTCGCTTCGGCCACCGCGTCGGAGCCCGCTACGGCCGCGTCCCGTCTCACCGGTCTCGATGTAGTGGCCGTGGACGAGGATGCCTCGCCGCGGGGGCCCGCCACGTTCGCCCTGTGGGAACCGCCACTGACGGACCTGCGCGGTGAGCAAGGCGCGCCCGTTCGCCGTACGGCCACCGCTGAGGCCGGTGACCTCTTGGCAGACCTTGTCGTCGAGGGTGTCCAGACACTTGCCTTCGTCCGGTCCAGGCGCGGCGCAGAGTCGGTGGCGCTCAGCGCCAAGCGCGCTCTGCACGAGGTAGCCCCCGGCTTGGCCGACCAGGTCGCCGCCTACCGGGCCGGGTATCTGCCCGAGGAACGGCGCGCCCTGGAGGCCGCCCTGCGCTCGCGCTCGATCATAGGTCTGGCGAGCACGAACGCTCTGGAGCTCGGCGTGGACGTCTCCGGGCTCGACGCGGTCCTGGTGTGCGGATGGCCGGGCACCCGCGCGTCCCTCTGGCAGCAGGCAGGACGCGCCGGACGTTCCGGGCAGGCGGCCCTGTCCGTCCTGGTGGCCCGCGACGACCCGCTCGACACCTTCCTCGTCCACCATCCCGAGGCGATCTTCGGGACGCCGGTCGAGGCCACCGTGCTCGACCCCGACAACCCCTACGTGCTCGAACCTCACCTGTGCGCGGCGGCGTCCGAGATGCCGCTCACCGAGGACGACCTCCCGCTCTTCGGGCCCGCGACCGCCGACCTCCTGCCGGACCTGGTGCGGCGCGGTCTCCTGCGCCGCCGTCCCGCCGGCTGGTACTGGACGCGCCGCGACAGGGCCTGCGACCTCGCCGACATCCGGGGCGCGGGCGGCGCCCCCATCCAGGTCGTCGAGGCGTCCACCGGACGGCTCCTCGGCACCGTGGACGAGCCGTCCGCGCACACCACCGTCCACGACGGGGCCGTCTACATCCACCAGGGCGAGTCGTTCATCGTCCAGACCCTCGACCTGGACGACTCCGTCGCGCTCGTCGAGGCGGCCGACCCCGACTACTCGACCACCGCCCGCGACGTCACCGACATCAGCATCGTGGAGCCGCTCCGCTCGGTCTCCTGGGGCGAGGCCACCCTCAGCTTCGGAACCGTCGAAGTCACCCGCCAGGTGGTCGCCTACCAGATGCGCCGCTTGCAGACAGGGGAGATGCTCGGCGAGAAGCCCCTGGACCTGCCGCCACGGACCCTCCGAACCCGCGCCGTATGGTGGACCCTCTCCGAAGCCCAGATCTCGCGTCTGGACGACCTCGACCTGGCAGGCGCCGCCCACGCCGCCGAACACGCCTCGATCGGTCTGCTCCCCTTGTTCGCCACGTGCGACCGCTGGGACATCGGCGGCGTCTCCACCGCCGTCCATCCCGATACCGGGTTGCTCACGGTCTTCGTCTACGACGGCCACGAAGGCGGCGCCGGGTTCGCCGAGCGCGGCTACGGCGACGCCGCCGCCTGGCTACGCGCTACCCGCGAAGCCATCGCGTCCTGCGAGTGCGATTCAGGCTGCCCGTCCTGCATCCAGTCCCCCAAATGCGGTAACGGCAACGACCCCTTGGACAAGCGCGGCGCCCTCGACCTTCTGGCCGTCCTCCTCCACGACGCACCGGCGTAGCGAGGTCAGTTGGGCGCGACGCGCTGGGCGGGGACGGAGGCCTGGTCGTCCATCCCGCGCCGGGCCTGGGCCAGCGCCTGCTGCAGCCTGCGCCGCTCCATCTCCAGCGTCTGCAGGGACTCCTCGTGCTCGTCCCGCAGGTCCCGCAGCTCCCGCCGCATGTTCATCGTGCGCCGGAACCCCAGCGACGCGACCATCATCCCCGCCATGAACACGATGGCGACGACGGCGCCGGCCATGAAGACGTGCCACTGCGAGGTGACCCCGGGAACCTCGTCGCCGAACACGGTCAGCTGGGCCGCGTCCGGGTTGTCCAGCACCACGGCGACGCCGACCGCTCCGGCGGCGAGCGCGACGAGCAGTCCCAGGAAGATCATGCGGAGGGTCCCCTCTCCATCGGGCCCCTGTGCAGGACGGGGCCGAGGTCTCGGACGACGGACCGCATTGCCGGACAAGCCAGACGATCCGACTGGCAAGGCAGCCTAGACCTTGCCCCGACCCCCCGCCAGCCCCACCACCAACTCCCACCCACCGAACCCCACCCACCGCCGGAGAAACCACACCCCCAACACGCGAGCAAAGCCGGCCGGACGGACAGGCCCGGCGGGGTCCGGTGGTCGAGAGAAGCTACTTGCGGCGGCGGCCGCGCTTGGGCTTCGTCTTCGTGCCGGAGTCGGCGAGGCGGACGTTCACTCCGCCGGAGGGCTTGCCGAGGGTCGCGGGACGGCGGCCGGCCTTCGGCTTCGAGTCGAGGACGGCCGTGCGGGTCGCGCGCTTGGAGGAGCGTGCCCCCTTGGCTCCGGCCGCCACCACTGGCGCGGTCTTGGCGAGGGCCTCGGCGCGCGCGATCTGCTCGCGCGACTTGCTCACCCGCCTGCGGCCGGTGCCGCTGCGTGCGATGCGGGCCGCCATGCCGTTGCTGCTCGTGCCCGCCTGGGCGACGCGCAGGCGGCGCGTCCAGGTCCCGAGGTGGGCGGCGACGATCAGCAGGACCAGCGCGATGCCGACGCTCTTGCCCCACTGGAGCCGGTCGGTCGCCGCGATGTTCTGGGCCTTCGGCGAGTCGGTGGCGATCTGCGGCGCGGGGTAGGTGAACCCGGGCGTCGCGCCGTCCGGCTGGACGGACGGGAGGGTGACCGGCGAGTTGTTGTTGAACGGGGTCAGCGGCGTCCCGGTGCTGGGGACCCCGGAACCGCCGGACGGCAGGGACGGCACCGAACCGCTGCCTGGGGCGGAACCGGTCCCGCCTCCCAGCGAGGCGGTCGCCGATGCGATGCCTGAGTAGAGCGAGCCGCCCGTGCCCGTGGACCGAATCGCCTTGACGCCCACGGACGCCGCGCCAGTGGACCTGGTCAGCGACAGGGTGGCGGAGCAGTTCGTTCCCGAGCAGAGGGAGTTCAGCGAGCCGGACTTGGACTTCACGCCCGAACCGGCGAGCGCGTAGCCGGTGAGGTCGTCTTCGAGGCCGCGGTTCCACTTCACGACGAGCTTGCCGCCGGACGCGCTGGCGGACACGCCGGTCGGCGCGGCCGGCGCGATGCGCACGGTGAAGGTGTTGGAGTCGTAGACGTGGTTGGTCTGCTTGCCGAGCAGGTAGACCTTGTAGCGACCATTCCGGTTGATCGAGAAGGTTCCGGACATATCGCCGGAAAGGCCCTTCTCCTGGAGGAACGTGTCTCCTATCCCGGGGCCGTCCACCCGGAGCTGCATCGTGATCGCGAAGTCGAAGTGCGCCTTCGCGGTCACCTGGGACCCGCTGCTGATGACGGCGCCGTCCGCCGGGGTGATGACGCTGGTCGAGGCCGCCTGCGCGGGCAGGGCGGCGAGTACCGGGAAGCTCATCGCAAGGGGTGCCGCGAGCGCGATCGCACCGATCCTGCGAATGATGGTCACGGCCTCAATCCCTTCGACAGCTCGCGCCGGTCTTCCGCCGGGCGCACCGCACCTGACGATAACTACGGGCTTACGGCAGCGTAACGTACCACCGGGTAGCAAAAGTCACAGGGGGATGACAAAGAGGAACGTGTTTTCATTCTCCGCACCCTCCCCGGCCTCTATTGACACTCAGTGCAACGAGACATGTGGCGCCAGGGTACGCCGTCCCGCTCCACAGGGCCAGCCCTCGCCCGAGAAACGATCCGCCGCCCCTTCAGCCCCATGAGCATCGGGACTTCGACAGCCACCGAGACGTCGACGGTCTCCCCCCGCACCCGGCACCGCACCATCCGCGCCCCCGACCCGCTCGCGATCTGCCTGGCCCTCGCACAGGCGGACCTGCCCCCATCGACGACTCGCGCCGCGCCCGCGAGTGCCGCCATGTCGGCCGCCGCCTCCCCCCCATGCCGCGCTCCCCGAACCCCGCCGACCAGGACCGCCGCCACCCCCACCACCCAGACGAGCACTGCGAACCCCAAAACCCAGACCGTCCCGGACCCCCGATCCCCACCCCTCACCTTCACCCGCCGTCCCACTCCCTCACCACCCCCACCGGTGACCCCACTGCCTGCCCCACTGCCCTCCTCCTCCGCCCGCCCCGGACTACCCCTCCCTGACCACCCCTCCCTGGCCACTGCCCCCGGTCATCGCTCCGTCCTTTGCGCGGTTTGCTGCTTCCACCCGCCTGTTAGTGCCGACTTCGTGCTCATGGGGTGACCGGTGGAGCGCTGGGTTCTGTTTCGGCGGCCGCGTGGGCGTGGACGATGACGGCCGGTAGGCCGATCGCGGCGGCGGGGGCTACGGGGGCCGAGATGTCGACGCGGACGGTGGCCTCGTCGCGGTGGAGCCGGACGGTCGCCTCCTTGGGGACCCCGCTCTCCACCAGCTCGCGGACGGCGCTGAGGGACTCGCCTCTGGCCGCCGCCCGGGCGCCGCTTCGGGCGGCGTCCGTACAGGCGAGCTGCACGGACGCCGCTTTCACGCCCCACAGCGCGATCGCGGTGACCAGCACCAGGGAGGGGAGGGCCACGGCGATCTCCGCCGTGGCCATCCCGCGATCCCTCAGCCGGCCAGATTGAGCGCCTTCTCGATGATTCGTAAGAGCATCGTCTTCACCTGGGGACTGGTCACGATCTTGAACAGCAGGCCCGCGAAGGCCGCCGCGGCGATGGTGCCGACCGCGTACTCGGCTGTGGACATCCCGCGGTCCTTGCACGTGCCGGACCATCGCCGCACCACCGTCTTCCATGCCCTCATCGGGGCTCCTTTCGCTCGAGGTCGGTACCAGGCTGCTCTGCGGAGAAGCCGGGTGACGGGCGAACCGCATTCTGTGGATAACCCGCTCACCAGGGCAGGAGGATCGTCGAGGCGATCCCGGCGATGGCCGGGACGACTCCGAGGAGGACGAAGGCGGGAAGGAAGCACAGGCCGAGTGGAGCGAGTGCCCGGATGCCCGCCGCTCGTGCCCTGGCGGCGGCTGCCGCACGTGCTACTCGGCGCTGGTCGCGGGCGAGGCGGCCGAGGGACGGGGCCAGTGCCGCACCCGTCGACGCCGCCCGGACGGCCGCACGCGCCAAGGGCGCGAGCATCGGCTCCTCCGCCAGGACCGGCCAGGCCTCCGCGGGGTCGGCCCCCAGCCTGATCTGGACGGACACGGCGTGCAACTCCTCGCCGAGCGGGCCTCCCACCGCGCTCGCGACCGCTTCGACCGCCTCGTGCCAGGGGGCGCCGCCGCGCAGGCAGGCGGCGAGGAGATCGACCGCCACGGGGAGATCGGCGATGAGTCGTGCCCGTCTGCGGCGGCGCTCCCCACTGCCGAGGCGGCTGAGGGACAGCCAGACGCCCGCGGCGACCAGCACGCCGATCACTCCACCGGCCAGGCCGCCCAGCAGCACCACGCACAACGCTCCCGCCACGCCTGCGGCCACCCGCCGAAGGATGACGTCGCGGCGCCCGGACGCCTCGGATGGCCCGTCCCGCTCCTTCACCCCCGAGGCTGGGACGGACGTTCCCCGTGGGCGAGCGTGACCTGTCGCCCAGGCGAACCGTCGTCTGGGAGCTGCATGCCTCGGGGAAGGCCCTCCGAACTGACCGACCAGCCTCCGCGTGGAGGCGTCGATCCCCTTGGGAAAGAGGAACCCCGATGCTGCGGCGCAGAGCATGACCATGAGGGTCGTCATCACTTCACCTGCTCCATACGGATCTCGGGGCGTTCATGGCGGCTTTCCAGGGGGTGGCCCCTCGGTCAGAGGGGTGATTCGGCGGATTTGGCTAGGCGGCGGGTCCAGTAGAGGCCGGTGGCGTTGAGGGCCGTGCCTGTGATCAGGCAGGCGAGGCCAGGAAGGGTGGTGCAGAGGAACGGAATGGGGTGGGCGCCCAGGGCGGCGGCCATGGCCAGGCCCAAGATCGGGAGGGCGGCCAAGAGGCGCGCCGTGGCTCGGGGGCCGGCTAGTTGGACGGACACGTCCTGGCGTTGGGCCTCCTCATCGCGGAGGGCGCCGGCCAGGCCGTCCAGGACGGTGGCCAAGGTGCCGCCGCGTTCGGAGCCGACGCGCCAGCAGGCCGCCAGGAGGCGAAGACCTTCGGCTCCTGGCTGCGTCGCCAGTTCGTCCAGGTGGTCCGGGGGCGGACGAGGCAGGTCGAGCAGTTCTTTCGAGACGTGCGGGTCGAGGACGGCGGCCGCTGCCGTGAAGGCCTCGTCGGGGGTCCGGCCGGCGGCCAGCTCGGCGGCCATGGCGTCGCAGAGCTCGATGATCGAGCTTCGACGGCGCTGCGGCAGCGTCCGACGTTCCCTGAAGGTCTCCAGTCTAATGCGCAGCGGACGCAGCGGGTCGCCGGATGGTGCGGCGCCCAGGCGATCGAGGCGATGGGCCGCCGGAGTGGGCGCCAAGTAGGTCCACACAGCGGCCGCCGCACAGAAGGCGGCGAGGACGGTCAACATCAGTCACCTCGCAGGCAGGAGAGCGGGCTGGTATTCGAGTAGCCCGCACGGCAGCGGCTCCACAGAGGACGGGTAGGCCGGACCACTAGCCCGCGTTCCCCGAGCTCTGGGCCCCGGGTTACTAGGGCCCGTGCCACTAGCCCGTGCCGAGGAGCTCGTGCCAGGAGCCCGTGCCAGGTAGATCCAGACGGCCGCGCAGGGGACGGTCAGGGAGGTCGACATTGGGCGCCTCGTAATGGGTCAGGCGGGAGGGCTCAGGGGTGGGTGTTCGGCACGTCCAAGCGGCGTGCAGAGGGGGGCCGCCAGTGGTGGGGCTTGGGGTGGGGGCTTTTTGGGTGTTAGGGGTAGGCGCGGGCATTGCTGGTGGGTTTCAGGCGGGTGGTCAGTTCGGTTGCGCCTGCGGCGGGGATCGTCTCGCCGGAGGCGGTGAAGGAGATCGCGGGGACCACGCCTACCAGGCCGTTCGGGGCTCGTTGGAGGAGGCAGATCTCGGCTACTCGGCGGCGGCCTCCGCCGGGGTCGCGGACCAGGTGGACGATGATGTCCAACGCGGCGGCCAACTGGCTGTGGACGGCCTCTCGGGTCAGGCCCGCCGCGCAGGCCAGGGCCTCGATGCGGGCGGGGACGTCGGCCGCGGTGTTGGCGTGGAGGGTGCCGCAGCCTCCTTCGTGGCCCGTGTTGAGGGCTTGGAGGAGGACCGCGACTTCGGGGCCTCTCACCTCGCCCACCACCAGGCGGTCGGGGCGCATGCGGAGGGCTTGGCGGACCAGGTCGTTCAGGGTCACGCCGCCGGCGCCCTCGGTGTTGGGCGGGCGTGCCTCCAGCCGGACGACGTGGGGGTGGGTGGGCTTCAGTTCTGCGGAGTCTTCTACCAGGAGGAGGCGCTCGGACGGGTCCGCCAGGGACAGCAGGCCGCTCAGCAGGGTGGTCTTGCCTGTGCCGGTGCCGCCGCTGATCAGGAAGGCCGCTCGGGAATCGATCAGGGCGGCCAGCAGGTCGGCGCCCTCGGGCGGGACGGTGTGGGCCGTGACGAGTTCGTCGAGCGTGAAGGCGCGGCGGCGGGGGAGGCGCAGGGACAGGCAGGTGCCGGTCGCGGCCACCGGTGGGAGGACGGCGTGCAGGCGGACGCCGCCGGGGAGGCGGGCGTCGGCGTAGGGGGAGGCGTCGTCGAGGCGGCGGCCCGCGGCGGCGGTGAGGCGCTGGGCCAGGCGACGGAGGGTCGCCTCGTCCGGGAAGCGCACCGCGGTGCGGACCAGGCCGGAGCCGGTGTCGATCCAGACCTCGTCGGGGCCGTTCACCAGGACGTCGGTGACGTCAGGCGAGCGCAGCAGGGGCTCCAGGGGGCCGGCGCCGACGAACTCGGCGCGTAACTCGTCGGCCAGGGCCAGGACTTCGCGGTCGCCCAGCAGGCGCTCCTCGGCGCGGAGCGCGGCGGCGACGCGGCCGGTGGTGGCCTCGCCGCCCGTGTGGGCGAGCCGGTCGCGGACGGCGTCGGAGAGGCCGGTCATGCCGCCTCCCGGTAGGCGTAGGGCTGGAGGGCGAGGTCTGCGAGGACGGTGGCGCAGAAGTCGGCGAGGGGGCCGCGGCGGCACGCGCGTTCGAGGTCGCCGGAGTCGATGGCGGTGGGGAGGCGGCGGTCGCGGTCGAAGGAGCCGGCGAACGGAAGGCCGAGGACGCCCGCGACGGCGTCGGGGGTGATGCCGCCCGGGGCGGGGCCCTGGACGACGAGGCGCAGGTCGGCGGTGTCGCGGCGGAGGGCGGCGGCGAGGCCGTCGGCCGCCACGGTGGCGCGGACCTCGGCCGGGACGAGGAGGAACGTGACGGCGGCGGCGCGCAGGGCCGCGCGGCCGAGGTCGCCGGGATGGCGGGGGACGTCCGCGACGACCAGGTCGAATCCGCGGGCGGCGGCGTCGAACAGGGAGCGGACGGCCTCGTCGGAGACCGGGACGGGCTCGCCGCGCCGCCAGGACAGGACGGACAGGTCGCCCGTGCCGGGCAGGGTCTCGCGGAGGGTCGCGGTGCTGAGGCGGCCGCGGCGTTCGGCCAGGTCGGGCCAGCGGACGCCCTCGTGCGACTCCAGGCCGAGGAGGAGGTCGACGCCACCGCCGAACGGGTCGGCGTCGACGAGGAGGGTGCGCAGGCCCGTGCCCGCCGCGCGGAGGCCCAGCGCGGTCGCGAGGACGCTGGCCCCGGCGCCGCCGCGGGCGCCGACGACGCAGAGGGCGGTGGCCCAGCCACCCTCGGGCTCGCAGGCGGCGGCGAAGGCGTCGATCAGCCAGTCCTCGTGGTCGGGAAGGGCGACGACGTCCTGGGCGCCGGCCTCCACGGCCAGGCGGTAGGCGTCGGGGGCGGCGCCGCCGGTGACGAGGACGACGCCCGGGCGGCGCTGGAGGCCGGCGGCGGCGACGTCCTCGGCGACGTCGGCGCCCACGAGGATGAGGGAGGGCCAGGCCCAGGCGGGTCTGGCCTCGTCGGCGCCGTAGGCGACCTCGGCGTGGGCGTCGGCGGCCGCGGCTAGGCGCAGGAGGCCGTCGGCGAGCGCGGGGTCGCCGGTGACGATCAGTGCCGTGAGGTTCATCGGATGCTCCTTCGACGTTCGGAGACATCCACCTTGCGGCGCGCGTCGGAAGCGGCGGGAAGGTTCCGCGAACTGTGGATAACTTCGCCGGGGCGGGCGGGCGGTGGCGCGGGATCGTTCACCCCGGGGCCACCGCCCGGCCGCCTCACGACAGGGCGACCCCCGCCGGGGGGGAGAGCGGGGGTCGCCGGCGGTCCGGCTCCGGGGGGGTAGAGCCGGCCCGCTTTCCCAGAAAGGTCTCAGGGAGTTCAGGCTAAGCCACGGGTAAGTCGCCTCTATGGGAGAAGCAAACTCACCGACTCAAGTCTAGGCGGATACAACATATGCTGCCCGATCGTCGAGAGTTCCGTCGAGCCGCAAACTCGCCCGGCACGTGGCGATTTTTCGCACCCGGCGGCGACGATCCGCCGGAGCGGCCGGCGCTGGGCGCCGCCCGGCCACGGCTGGGCCCCCGTTCCGGTGCACCGGAAGTGCAACGGGACGGAAGTCGGAGCGTACAGGAGAACTAAAGATCTTTCCCGTGCCTTCGTATGATCGACGACAAAGGGAAATGGTTACCCTGAGTGATCAATTTCGCGTTCCGAACGCCGTTTGCGGAAGTCCGCAATATGCCTCCTCGCCATCCGGGGAGACCGGAGCCGCCTCCGGCGCCCTCTCCGCCGCCCGCGGGCCGTTTTCCGAATGGGGCTTGTCATCTGGGCAAATAAGGCGTACACAGGTCATACGGACCGAGTGTCCGGGCACGGCAGCCGGGTACCCACGCGCGACCAGCCGCGGGAGGCGCGTCGAGACGGGCTTGACCCGATCCGACGAATACAGGTGCACGCTTGGTAACCCGGTGTGACGTGTCCAGCGGCGGCGTCCCGGCAGGGACGCCGTTTCGCTTGCGCCGCACCCCCGCCGAACCCCTTACCCGCGGACGTCCAGGCCCAGCGCCGTCGCGAGGACGACCGCCTGGTAGGGGTCGATCACCGCGTTCCTCAGTTCGACGCTGGACGGGTCCAGCGACGACAGGTCGCTGCCGCGCAGGTCGCAGCCGGAGAAGTCGGCCTTGTGCAGGGACGCCCCCGAAAGGTCGACCCCGCGCAGCTCCGCCCCGGCGCAGCGGGCGCCCGTGAGGTCCGCTTCGCGCATGCGCACGTCCGAGAACGCGGCTCGTCGCAGGTCCGCGCCGGGCAGGCCGGTGAACGACCAGTCGCCGCCCTTGACCTTCATCAGGTCGTAGGTGCAGCCGTCGAACGCGCTGCCGACGAACTTGCAGCCCGTGAAGGCGGCGTCGAAGAAGCCGCACCGGACGAACGTGCAGTTCAGGAACGCCCCGTCGGTGTGGCTGGACGCGTTGAACCGCACACCCCGGAACGTGCAGTCGGTGAAGGCGGCACCGGCGCCACTGGCCTCGGTCATGTCCACGTCCACGAACAGGACGCTGTCGTGCCGCTCACCTGTCAGGTCACGCGAATCCCAGTTCGCCGACGAGATCGTGGTCTCCGTCGGCGCCGCTGGTCGCCCGTACATGCGATCGGCCATAGGTCCAGCATGGCCCTACCGGGCGACAGCCTCAGCCGCGCATGAACGCTTCGCAGATGGCCTGCGAGTCCCGTGCGGCGACCGCGATCGCCGAGGAGCAGTGGACGATCCACCGCGCGACGCCCTCCGACGTACCGGACGCATAGGCGCGAAGGGCCTCGGCGTACTCGTCGGAGAGTTCGAGGTGCCCGACCTCAGGCGCGACCAGGGATTTGGGGTCGAGCCCACGGGCGACAAGGGTGAGCCGCTGGGCGGCACGGGCGACGATCCCGTCTCCCCAGCCGAACGGGCGCAGAGCCAGGAGTTCGCCGTGCACGATCGACGAGACCACGAGAGCCGGCGCCTTGGTGGGTTCGGTCAGCAGCCCGCTGAGCACGTCCAGGCGCGCCGCCACTTCGGCTGGCGAAGGCGGCTCTCCCAGGCCGAGAACGTCCTTCACGACAACCTCGCCAGAGCGGGGACGTCCGAGATCCGCGCTGTCGACCGCGTCCGCTGCGGCGAGGACGTGCAAACGCGCCAACGCCTGCCGCGGTGCCTTGCGCCAGACCTCGGTCAACGTTCCGAGCTCGGCCGACACGCGCAGAGCGCCCTGCACGACGGGGTCGGACGGGTGGTCGGTGGTGCGCAGCTCGTCCAGCGTGACCGAGGCGCCGTCGAGGACGGCGGAGGCCCGGGCGCCGCGCAGCGCCGACTCCGTGGACACCTCGGCGCTGCGCCGCCGCAGGACGCGGTGGCCGAGCAGCCGGTCCACGGCCTTGCGCGCCTCGTCGACGGCGTCGACGACGCCGGGAAGGTTCGCAACATCAGCTAGAGCATCGGTCACGGCCTGACTTTATGCCGTCGTCCGGAGCGCTCGTGCAGCGGCCCACCAGGGCGTGGAACGGAAACGGTTCCCCCGGCCCGGAGCTGGGAAGGCCCGTGGTGTCGGGCATCACAAAGCAGGATTCGCAGCCGTGAGCACCGATCGCGTCCATCCCCCCGACACCCGGGAGCGCGGCCTTGTGGGGACCGGGACCTACCTGGTGAAGTGGGGATACCGGGCGACCCCCGCTTGAGCTAGCAAGGAGTTCGCGTTGAGCCAGAGCCAAGAAACACTGTCGAACCTTCTGCAGGAGACGCGCCGCTTCCCCCCGCCCGCGGACCTCGCCGCCTCGGCGAACGTCAAGGCCGACGCCTACGAGCGCGCTGACGAGGACCGCCTGGGCTTCTGGGCGGAGCAGGCGGACCGGCTCGCCTGGACGAAGCGCTGGGACGACGTCCTGGACTGGAGCAACCCGCCGTTCGCGAAGTGGTTCGTGGGCGGGGAGCTGAACGTCGCCTACAACTGCGTCGACCGGCATGTGGAGGCCGGGCGGGGCGAGAAGGTGGCGTACCACTGGGAGGGGGAGCCGGGCGACTCCCGCACCCTCACCTACGCCGACCTCCAGCGCGAGGTGAACAGGGCCGCCAACGCCCTGCTCGAACTGGGCGTCCGCAAGGGCGACCGGGTCGCGATCTACCTCCCGATGATCCCCGAGCTGCCGATCTCGATGCTGGCGTGCGCCCGCATCGGCGCGACCCACTCGGTGGTGTTCGGCGGATTCTCCGCGGAGGCCCTCCGGACGCGCATCGACGACGCGCAGGCCAAGCTCGTCATCACCGCGGACGGCGGCTTCCGGCGCGGCAAGCCGTCCGACCTCAAGGGCATCGTGGACGAGGCCGTCGCGCAGACGCCGACGATCGAGCACGTCCTCGTGGTGCGGCGCACGGGCGAGGAGGTCGTCGAGAACGAGCGCGACCTGTGGTGGCACGACGTCGTCGAGCGGCAGAGCGACGAGCACACCGCCGAGCCCATGGACTCCGAGCACCCGCTCTACATCCTGTACACGTCCGGGACGACGGGGAAGCCGAAGGGCATCCTGCACACCAGCGGCGGCTACCTGACCCAGTGCGCGTACACGCACTGGGCGGTGTTCGACCTGAAGCCGGAGACGGACGTCTACTGGTGCTCGGCCGACATCGGATGGGTGACGGGCCACTCCTACATCGTGTACGGGCCGCTCGCCAACGGCTCGACCAGCGTCATCTACGAGGGGACGCCCGACACCCCCGACAAGGGCCGCTGGTGGGACGTCATCCAGAAGTACAAGGTGTCCATCTTCTACACCGCGCCCACGGCGATCCGCACGTTCATGAAGTGGGGCGACGACATCCCGGCCCGGTACGACCTGTCGTCCCTGCGCGTGCTGGGGTCGGTCGGCGAGCCGATCAACCCCGAGGCCTACGTCTGGTACCGCAGGAACATCGGCGCCGACCGGACGCCGGTGGTCGACACGTGGTGGCAGACCGAGACCGGCGCCATCATGATCAGCCCGCTGCCGGGGGTGACGGAGGGCAAGCCGGGCGCGGCGATGCGCCCGCTGCCCGGCATCGCCGCGGACGTCGTGGACGACCAGGGCCGCTCGGTGCCGGACGGCGGCGGCGGGTTCATGGTGGTCCGGGAGCCGTGGCCGGGCATGCTCCGCACGATCTGGGGCGACGACGAGCGGTACGTCAAGACGTACTGGTCGCGTTTCGAGGGCCTGTACTTCGCCGGTGACGGCGCCAAGAAGGACGCGGACGGCGACATGTGGCTGCTCGGCCGCGTGGACGACGTCATGCTCGTGTCCGGGCACAACATCTCCACGACGGAGGTGGAGTCGGCGCTGGTCTCGCACCCGAAGGTGGCCGAGTCGGCGGTGGTGGGCGCGACGGACCCGGTCACCGGGCAGGCCATCGTGGCGTTCGTGATCCCGCGCGGCGACGCCGGCGGCGACGTCGAGGGCGAGGACTTCCTGCGGGAGCTGCGCGACCACGTCGCCAAGACCCTCGGCCCGATCGCCAAGCCCCGCCAGATCATGATCGTTCCGGAGCTGCCGAAGACCCGCTCCGGGAAGATCATGCGGCGGCTGCTGCGGGACGTGGCGGAGAACCGCAGCATCGGCGACGTCACGACGCTCGCGGACAGCACGGTGATGGACCTCATCTCCGAGAAGCTGCCCAGCGCCAAGTCGGACGACTGACCCCACACGGCGCACACCGGCCAACGCGACGGCCCGCATCCGGCACACCGCCGGGCGCGGGCCGTTTGGGCGTCCGAGCCGGGGGAACGGGGCCGCCCACTGGGCGGGCCAGGTAAAATGTCCCTAGGTGCGCCGGGAAGTCTGGTCGGCAGGGACGTCCCGTAGTGATCGTGCGGGCCGTGGCCCTTCAGCCGTCCGCCGCTTTCCCAGGGGTTCTCTCTATGGCGCGCCCGCCCGTGAAACGCCGCGTTGCAGCAACGTGGCCGTTCCGTCCGACCGTCCGTTACAGCCTCCAGGTCGCCAGTGCGCTCCGCACCGAGACGATCGGCGGCGTGGTGATGCTGCTCGCGGCGGTCGCGGCGCTGGTGTGGGCCAACACGCCGTGGGACGGCGCCTACAAGAGCCTCCAGACGTTCGAGATCAGCCCGCACTGGCTGCACCTCGGCCACATGGACGTGCAGCACTGGGCGTCGAGCGGGCTGCTCGCCGTCTTCTTCTTCATCGCCGGGCTGGAACTGCGCGAGGAACTCACGCACGGCGAGCTGCGCAATCCGCGGGACGCGGCGCTGCCGGTGATCGCCGCGGCGGCCGGGGTGGCGGTGCCCGCGCTGATCTTCCTGGCGGTGAGCGCGGGCGCGCCGGGCGCGGCCAGCGGGTGGGCGGTGCCGACGGCGACGGACATCGCGTTCGCGCTGGCGGTGCTCGCCGTGACGTTCACCTCGTGCCCGGCGCCTCTGCGCGCGTTCCTGCTGACGCTGGCGGTGGTGGACGACCTGATCGCCATCGCCATCATCGCGCTCTTCTACACCAGCACCCTGCACTGGACGCCGCTGCTGCTCGGCGCGGCGCTGATCGTGGCGTACGGGCTGCTCCAGCACCGGGGCGTCCGTTCGCCGTGGGTGTACGTGCCTCTCGCCGTCGCGGCCTGGTACTGCCTCCAGCGGAGCGGGATCCACGCGACCGTCGCGGGCGTCGCGCTGGGGATGCTCACCAGCCCGAAGGAGACGCCGGACGGGCGGCCGACGAACGCCGAGCGCGCCGACCACGCGCTGCGGCCGTTCTCGGCGGGCGTGGCCGTGCCGGTCTTCGCCTTCGTGTCGGCCGGGGTGGGCCTCGGCGCGGCGCAGTTGGGCGCCGTGTTCACCGACCGGGTGGCCCTCGGCGTGATCGCCGGACTTCTGGTCGGTAAGTTCGTGGGGGTCTTCGGCGGGGCGTGGACGGCCGTGCGGCTCGGCCTTGCGACCCTCGGGGAGGATCTGCACTGGCACGAGATCGCGGGAGTCGCGCTCCTGGCCGGGGTGGGTTTCACCGTTTCGCTGCTGATCGGCGGTTTGGCCTATACCGACCCGTCACAATTCGAGAGAGTGACGACTGCGGTCCTGATCGCGAGCGTTCTCGCCTCGGCGGCCGCGGCCGTCGTCTTCCGGAGAAGGGTGCGTCTGCGCGCGCGCCCGGACTAAGGAGAAAAGCCATATGTCCGAGGCACTACCGGGCGAGCGAGTCGAGGACAAGTCCCTCGGCGAGCTGGTCGCCCTGGCGTCCAGCAGCGTCTCCGACCTGATCAGGGCCGAGATGGACCTGGCCAAGCTGGAACTGAAGGCCGATGCCAAGAAGGCCGCGCTGGGCAGCGTGATGTTCACGATCGCCGCGCTGATCGGCGGGCTGATCGTGATCCTGCTGTCGATCGCCTTCGCCTACGGGCTGGTGGCCGCCGGGATCTGGCACTGGGCGGCGTTCCTCATCGTGGCCGGCGTGTACCTGCTCCTCGCCCTGGCCCTGATCGCCATCGGGTACTTCCGCATCCGCAAGATCGAAGGGGCGAAGCGGACCCGCAGGACGCTGAAGGACGACTTCACCGCGCTGCGCCACCGCGGCGACTCCGGCGATCCCGAACTGACGGGCTGACCGCCGCCGTGTCCGGGCACGACGCGTCGCTGATCGAGGTCGACGGGCCGTGGACGCACCG
This sequence comes from Actinomadura sp. NPDC000929, assembly GCF_040492065.1. NCBI lineage: Bacteria > Bacillati > Actinomycetota > Actinomycetes > Streptosporangiales > Thermomonosporaceae > Actinomadura > Actinomadura sp. NPDC000929. Next base: position 33,140 of record NZ_JBEUPA010000013.1, read on the forward strand.
GCAGGTCAGCGCCGGCGGGACGCGCTTCCACGTCGCCGAGGCCGGCGAGGGGCCGCTCGTCCTGCTGCTGCACGGGTTCCCCGAGTTCTGGTGGTCGTGGCACCACCAGCTCGTCTCGCTGCCCGCCGCGGGCTACCGGGCGGCCGCCGTCGACCTGCGCGGCTACGGCGGCAGCGACAAGCCGCCGCGCGGGTACGACCTGGTCACGCTGGCCGGGGACGCCGCGGGGCTGGTCCGCGCCCTGGGCGAGGCGAACGCGACCGTCGTCGGGCACGACTGGGGCGGGCTGCTCGCCTGGACGATGGCCGTCTACCACCCGAAGATCGTCCAGCGGCTGGCGGTGGTGGGCGCCCCGCATCCCCTGCGGCTGCGGCGGGCCGTCGCCGGCGACCCGCGCGGGCAGGGCTGGGCGGCGCGCCACACGTTCGGCTTCCAGGTGCCGCTGTGGCCCGAACGGCGCCTGGTCCGCGACGACGCGGAACTGGTCGGGAAGCTTCTGCACGACTGGTCAGGGCCGGACTGGCCGGACGAGCGCACCGAGCGGCTCGTACGGAAAGCCGTGCAGATCCCTGGGGTCGCCCACAGCGCGCTGGAGTACCACCGCTGGCTCATCCGCTCCCAGGCCCGCCCAGACGGCATCCGCTACGCGCACCGCATGCGCACCCCCATCCATGCCGCCACACTCCAGGTGCATGGCGCGCTCGACACGTGCACCCTTCCCGCCAGCGCGCAGGGCTCCGGACGCTACGTGAAGGCCCCGTACCGTTGGACGCTCATAGAGGGCGCAGGGCATTTCCCCCACCAGGAGCGTCCGCAGGAGTTCGACGCCCGGCTCCTCGACTGGCTGGCCGACCCGGGGCCGGAACGCTGAACCCGCGTACCGTGGAGGCATGCGGGATCGGGACGAGTCGGGACGCCCACGCAACGCACGCCCACGGGACGCCTACGGACGTCCCCTGCCGCACGGCGCCGCCGGCATACCCACGATGCCGGACGAGCTCGACATGCCACCGGCGGAAGCCCTGGCCGAAGCGCAGCGCCTCCTGGACGCCGACCGCCCGTTCCATGCCCATGAGGTACTGGAAGCGGTCTGGAAGTCCGCCCCGGAGCCCGAACGGGAGTTGTGGCGGGGTCTCGCACAGGTCGCCGTAGGGGTGACCCATCTGCGCCGGGGAAACGCGCGTGGCGCCCAGGCCCTCCTCAGCCGCGCCGCCGACCGGCTGGTCCCGTACCAGGACGCCGCTCCGTACGGCATCGACGTCCAAGGGATCGTCCAGCGGACACGCAGCCTGGCCAAGGAGCCGCAGGACGGCCCCATCGCCCTCCGCCTCACACCGAACTAGTCGGAGCAGCTCTCCGTGGAGACCGGCTTCGTGGCGTTGGCGCCCACGCGCGCGTCGGGCGCGACCTCCTGCGCGGTGAGCGCGTACCCGGTGGACGGCGTGTCCAGGGCCGCGGCGAAGATGACGCCGTAGACGCGGCCGTCGGTGGACAGCAGCGGACCGCCGGAGTTGCCCGGCTCGACCTTGCCTCGGATGGCGTAGATCTCGCGGCTGACCTGGCCGGAGTGGTAGATGTCGGGCCCGCGCGCCGTCTGCCGGGCGCGGATCCGGGCCGCCCCGGTCGTGAACGGCTGCTGCTTCGGGAACCCGGCGATGATCGCGTCGTCGCGGACGCGGGCCTCCTTGGCGAACTCCAGCGCCGGCGCCTTCAGGCCCGGCACGTAGAGGACGGCGACGTCGCGCTTCGGGTCGTACAGCACGACCCGCCCGCGGTTGGTGTCGCCGTTGAGCGTCGCCACCACCGAGGAGCCGCGCGCCCCCGCGACGACGTGCGCGTTGGTCATGATGTGCTGCGGCGCGAACACGAACCCGGTGCCCTCGATGCGGCGCTGGCACTGCGGCGCCGTGCTGACCACCTTCACGATGCTGTTCTTGGCGGCCTTCAGGCCCCGGGTGTTGAGGACGGACTCGTCCGGCGGCGGCACCTGCACCACCGACTCGCCGCCGAGGCCGTTGAAGACCTGCGGGAACTCGCTGCTCTTGACGAACCCCTGGAACGAGGTGAACCACGTCTGCGCCTGCGGGGGCATCACGTCGTTGATGCCGTTGATGATCGAGGAGCCCTTGACCTGCGTCCGGACGGGCTTGAACTCGGAGTTGGCGACCAGGCTGCCGAAGAACCAGGCGACGATCAGCAGCGAGAGCGCGCTGACGAACGTGCCGCCGACCGCGTCGGCGGTGCGGGCGTTCATCCCGGTCACCCGGTTGCGCAGGACGGCGCCGACGGACGAGGCGACGAGCTGGCCGAGGGTGGCGGACAGGAACGCGACCACGATGGCGAGCAGCGCCTGCTGCGCGGCGCCGTCCACCGCGGCCTCGGCGATCGGCGGCGCGATCAGGACCCCGATGACGCCGCCGCCGACGAAGCCGACGAAGCTCAGCAGGCTCACGATGAAGCCCTGCCGGTAGCCCGAGACTCCGAACAGCACGACGAGCACGAGCAGGATCAGGTCGAGAATGTGGTCGTGCAGCACCGCTTCACCGTATAGGGCCGCGCCGCTGCTTCACGTCCCCTCGATGGACCAGTTTGGGGCGTGCCGGATAGCCGCCGAGGGTGACGCGGGACAGCGGCGACGGCCGTGTCCACCGCGAACTGCCACCTGACCTGCGCACGAGCCCTCGCCGCGCGGGTGGGCGTTTTCGTGGGAAACGACGAGACGCCTCGGCCGCGTAAGGCGAGGTTCACCGTTCAGTCGCGCGCGGCGACGTCCACCCCTCGGTCACGGGCCCCTCGGTCGCGGGCGGCGAGGTTCACGACGTCCTCGGGCAGGTCCTCGACGCGGGAGGTGTCCCACGGCCGGTCCCAGCCGCCCGCGCCCAGCACCTGGGTCAGGATCGCCGCCGTGAACCCCCACACGAGCATGTCCCGGACCTGGAACGCGGGGCCGACCCTGATCCCGGAGGGGTGCCTCACCATCAGCCGGTTCGCCGGGTCGACCAGCTCGCTGATCGGGACCCGCGCGACCGTCGCGACCTCCCCGGGATGGCCGGGCGCGACCTCCGACGGCTCGCGCCACCAGCCGGCGACGGGCGTGACCCGGTGCTCGCTGTGCGACAGGTACAGCTCCGGCAGCGTGCACAGCACGTCCACGCCGGACGGCTCGACGCCGGCCTCCTCCCACGCCTCGCGCAGCGCCGCCGCGACCGGGCCGTCGTCGCCGGGGTCGATGCGGCCGCCGGGGAAGGCGGGCTGCCCGGCGTGCTTGTTGAGGGTGGCGGCGCGCTCGGTGAGCAGGACGTCCGGGCCGCTCGGACCGTCGCCGAACAGGATCAGGACGGCGGCGGCGCGGGCGGAGGGAGCGGGCCGGAACACGGGCGGCACGGGCAGTCTCGGCGCCTCCGATCGGAAGCGGTCGAGCCAGGCGGGGCAGTCGGGGGTGGCGTCGGTCACGTGGATCCCAACTCCGGAACGTTCCCGTTCCTTCCCGGGACGGCCGGGAGAACCGCTCACGAGAACGGTCCGGGCTTGACGAGCTTGCGCGCCGTCTCCTCGTCCACCGGCCCCTCGCCGAAGGACGGGCAGAGCCGCGCCACCGGGCAGGCGCCGCAGGCGGGACGGCGCGCGTGGCAGATGCGGCGGCCGTGCCAGATCAGCCGGTGGGACAGCATCGTCCAGTCCTTGCGCGGGACGAGGGAGCCGATCTCCTCTTCCACCTTCACGGGGTCGTCTTCGGTCGTCCAGCCGAAGCGCCGGGCCAGGCGGCCGAAGTGGGTGTCGACGGTGATGCCGGGGACGTCGAACGCGTTGCCGAGGACGACGTTGGCCGTCTTGCGCCCGACGCCGGGCAGCTTGACGAGGTCTTCGAGGCGCCCGGGGACCTCGCCGTCGAACCGGTCGCGGAGCGCGGCCGACAGCCCCATGACCGACTTGGTCTTGGCGCGGAAGAACCCGGTGGGCTTCAGGATCGCCTCGACGTCCTCGGGGTCGGCGGCGGCCAGGTCCTCCGGGGTGGGGTACTTGGCGAACAGCGCGGGCGTCGTCAGGTTCACCCGCATGTCGGTGGTCTGGGCTGAGAGAACGGTCGCGACCAGCAGCTGGAACGGGGTGCCGAAGTTCAGCTCGCAGTGGGCGTCAGGGTACGTCTCGGCCAGGATCCGGTTGATCCGGCGCGCCCGCCGCACCAGCCCCAGCCTCGTCTCGTCCTTCCACTTCCGAGCCCGCGCCTTCGGGGACGCCTCCGTCGCCATACCGGCCAGCCTAAAGCCTCGCGGCCCGGTTCCGGCCGAACGAGAAAGTCGCGCCGATCCGCGTAATCGGCGCGGGGGCGGGCCGTCTCTCCGGGCACGACGTTCCCCGAAGGAGATCTCATGTCCGACCTCAGCCAGGTGGTCCGCCTTCCGGTGCGCCGGATCGAGCTCGACCTGTCGTTCGAGGGCGCCGCCCGGATCGCGGGTGACCTTCGCGAGCACGTTCCCGGCATCGCGGCGGAGGCGGTGCGCCGGATCGAGAGGCGGCTGCCGGAGTTCGTCCGGCCGCACGATCCCCGCTACGCCAAGGCGGTCCAGCTGGGCACGGAGTGCGCCATCGGGCACTTCCTGGACCTGATGGCCGACCCCGCCGCCCCGTCGGCCGACGTCGTGGAGTTCTGGCGGCAGATCGGCGTCGGCGAGGCCAGCGAGGGGCGGACGCTGGACTCCTGGCAGGCGGCGACGCGGATCGGGACGGGCCTGGCCGTCGAGCGGCTCACCGATCACGCCGAGCGGATGGGCTACCGGACGAGTCCGGCGATCATCGCGGCCATCGCCAACGCGGCGCTCGACTACCTGAACCAGCTGGCGGCGATCGTCGCCGAGGGCCACGCGGACGCCGCCGCGCGGGCGGCGGGAGCGCTCCGGGACCGCCGGCGGCACCTGCTCGACCTGCTGCTGAACGGAGCCTCCGCGGCGGACCTCAGGGGGGCGGCGCGCGAGGCGGACTGGGCGCTGCCGCGCACGTTAGCGGTCGTCGCCCTCCGCGAGGACGGCCCCGACGCCCGGCACCCGTCGCTGCCCCCGGACGTCCTGCCGGGCCTGCACCTGGGGGAGCCCTGCCTGATCGTCCCGGACCCGGAGGGCCCCGGCCGCGCGCGGATGCTGGAGCGGCAGCTGCACGGCTGGACGGCCGCGATCGGCCCGGCGGTCGGGATCGGCGACGTCGCGACGTCCCTGCGGCTGGCGCGCGAGACCCTGGCGCTGGCCCGCCAGGGCCTGATCGGCGGCGCGGCTCCCATCCCGGCCGAGCGGCACATGCCGATCCTGGTGATGATGCGGGAGCGGGCGCTGGTGGAGAAGGTGATCGCGCGCCGGCTCGCCCCGCTGCTGAACGCGCGTCCCGCCCAGCGCTACCGGCTCGTGGAGACGCTGCTGGCCTGCCTGGAGCACGGGTTCAACGCCACGGAGGTGTCCGGTCACCTTCACCTGCACCCCCAGACCGTCCGGTACCGGCTGCGGCAGCTCGACGACCTGTTCGGGGACGCCGTGCACGCGACGTCGGACCGGCTGGAGCTCCACATGGCGCTGCGCGCGTGGCTCGCCCTCAACGCCGAGGCCGGCGCCGAACCGTCCGCCCCGCGCGAACGCCTGGGCTACGGGTGACCGCCGATGGGGTCAGCCTGCGGCTTCGACGGCCCAGCCTTGAGCCGCCATGCCCGCGTAGGAGGACGGCTTCAGCGTCACCGGTTTCAGGCCCGACCAGCTCGCCTGGAGGTAGTAGCCGTCGCCGTTGGCCAGCCGGTAGACGGACGGCGCGAATCGGACGAGCTTCCAGACCTGGTTCGCGCCCCCACAGGGGGCCATGACGACCGTGTATTCGCTTCCGCCCTCCCAGGGAACGCCCGCGGCGGGCGTCCCGCGGCTCAGGCATCGCCCTGTGGAGCTGCTCGTCAGCGTGAAGCCGCCGCCTGTGTTCTTGCGCTTCCACCCGGTCGCCGAGTCGGTGCAGGAGCGCTGCACGACCGACGTCCCGCTGGGCGCCAGGCACGATTGCAGCGTCGTGTTCCGCACGCGGAAGGGACCCGCGCCGGACGCCGTGCCATCGCCGCCGGCGCCGCCGGGGACCCGGCCGCCGCTTTCGGGGGAGCGGGTGCCGACGGTGTAGTCGGGCGGGGCGACGTCCGCCGGAGCCGAACTCGCCGGGGTGGGCGTCGCGGGTGGCGGGGCGGCGCGCGGGTCCTCGCCCGGACCGCCGCCGACCGTGGTGAACAGGATGATCGCGATGCCGGTGGCGACGCCGCCGGCCACCGCGGCCGGAAGGGACCAGCCGGGCAGGGAGGCCGCCGGAGCGAGGGAGCCGAGCGGCGCCGACGGCGCCCCCAGCAGGACGGCGCCGATCGGCAGAGCGCGCCGCAACCGCCCGTTGAGGTCGGTCATCTCCTTGGAGGCCCGCCTGCACTCCTCGCAGGACTCCAGGTGCCGGCGCAGGGCGCGGCTGCGGCGGCGGCCGGGGCGGCGGACGCTCGCCGCGAGCTGGGCGGTGAACTCCGCGCATTCCGGACGTCCCCCGGAGCTCGCGACGAGGAACGCCTGCCGGAGCCCTTCGCGCGCCCGGAACGCGAGCTGGGAGACCGCGCCCTTCTCCATGCCGAGCAGCTCCGCGACCTGCCCGACGGGCTCCTCCTCGATGACCGTGTACCAGAGGACGGTCTGCCACCGTTCGGGCAGCGACCGGAAGGCGCGGACGAGCGCGTCGAGCTCGTCGACGTCGGGCGGCTCGTCCTCGGAGTCCGAGGCCCACTCGGCGACCTCGTCGGTCACGACGGTGCGGCGGGCGCCGCGCGCCCAGTCCGTGGCCGTGTTCCGCACGACGGTGTAGAGGTAGGGCCTGCACGCGTCGCGGGGCCCGGCGCCCTGGCGCATCGCCGCGAACGTGCGCGTGAAGGCCTCGCTCGTCAGGTCCTCGGCGAGGTGCTGGTCGCGGACCAGCCCGCGCGCGTACCGCAGGACCGCCGTGTGGTGCCGCCTGAACAGCTCGTCGGAGGCCTCGTCGTCGCCCTTCGCGGCGGCCGCCAGAAGGTCGGCGTCCGGCCGCGTCCCCACGCCCGCTACCACCACGCCATCCAACCCAAGGCACGCATCTCACCACAACCTTCGGAGACCGCTTGCTCACCGCAGGAGGAGACACCCGACACGCGCCCGGATTACGGGGATTTGTAGGCAATCTTAAAAAGACAGAGCTGTTCTCCAGTGTTATGGTCACCGCATGATCCTGGACTCGTCCCGCTGGACGGCGACCCTCGCCGGACGGCGCGTGCTGATCACCGGCGCGGCGCGGGGCATCGGTGCGGCGCTCGCCGCCCGGCTGCACGAGCACGGCGCGCGCGTGGCGCTCGCCGGCCTGGAGCCCGGCCTCCTCGCGGACGTCGCCGACCGGTGCGGGACGGCCCCCTGGTGGACGTGCGACGTGACCGACCGCGGCACGGTCGAGGACGTCGTCGAAAGCGCCGTCCGGGAACTGGGCGGCCTGGACGTGGTCGTCGCCAACGCGGGCGTGGCCGCGCAGATGCCCGTCATAGGCGGCGACCCGTCCGTCATGGAGCAGAGCCTGCGGGTGAACGTGCTGGGCGTCTACAACACGCTCCGCGCCGCCGGACCCCACCTCAGCCACGAACGCGGCTACGCGCTGGCGGTGTCGTCCCTGGCCGCCGCCGTCAACGCGCCCCTGCTGGGCGCCTACAGCGCGTCCAAGGCCGCCGTGGAGGCGCTGGGCAACACGCTCCGGGCCGAACTGCGCCCGTGGGGCGGGAAGGCCGGGGTCGCGTACTTCGCCGAGCTCGACACCGACATGACGCGCCGCGGGTTCGGCACCGAGGCCGCGTCCGCCCTGATGGACGCGTCGCCCCGGACCGGCCTGGCCTTCGGCGTCACGCCGCTGAAGGTCGGGATCGACGCGCTGGAGCGCGGGATCGCCCGCCGGTCCAGGCGGATCGTCGCCCCCTGGTGGGTGGGCGCCGTCCTGCCGGTCCGGATGGCCGTGCAGCCGGTCGCCGACCACCTCGTCCAGCGCGGGCTGCGCGACATCCTGGAGATCGCCAGGAACGAGCGGGTGGAGCTGACGACGCCGCAGCCGGACCCCGATCGGTGACGGTCCCCCGCGCCACTCCCGGCGGCGTCCGCGAGGTGGGAGTGGTCAACTGGCTCGCCTGCCGCGCCGCGGGCCGGGCCGCCGGGACCGGGCCGCCGAACCTCCTCCTGACCCTGGCGCGCCGCCGCGGGCTGTTCCGCGGCTGGCTGTGGTTCGCCGGACGGCTCATGCCCGGCGGCACCCTCCCGCGCCGGGAGACCGAACTGGTGATCCTGCGCGTCGCCCATCTGCGCGACTGCCAGTACGAGTTCGGCCACCATGTCCGGCTCGCGCGCCGCGCGGGCGTGCGCGAGCCGGACGTGGTGCGTCTCAAGGCAGGCCCGGACGCCGACGGGTGGACGCCGCGCGAGCGGGCGGTCCTCACCGCCGTCGACCGCCTCCACGCCGAGCGGGACCTGGACGACGAGACCTGGACGCGGCTGCGCGCCCACCTCACCGAGGGCGAGTGCGTCGAGCTGACCATGCTCGCCGCCCACTACGAGATGCTCGCGACCGTGATCACCGCGCTGCGCGTCCAGCCCGACCGCCCCCGCCGCCCCGCCGGCGGCCGCTGACCGGCACGTCCGAGGAGGTCCCCCTTGCGCATCCGAGTCCTCGCGATCACCTTGACCCTCGCCGCGGCCTCCACGGGACTCGCCGTCCCCGCCCGCGCCGCCGGACGGGCCGCCGGAGGAGCGGTCCGCTTCACCGACTCCGGCGGCATCCATGTCGTGGACGTGCGGCGCGTCGACGACCGCCAGTACGCGCTGCGCGTCAGCACGGCCGCGCTGGGACGGGCCGTGGACGTGCGCGTCCTGCTGCCGACCGGCTACGACCGGCGTCCCGGCGCCCGCTTCCCCGTCCTCTACCTGTTCCACGGGACGTCCGGACGCGCCTCCGACTGGATCGAGCGCGGCGACGCCGAGAGGACCACCGCCGGGCGGCCGCTGATCACCGTCATGCCGGACGGGGGCTTCGACGGCGACGGCGGCGGCTGGTACACCGACTGGGCCGACCCGCGCACCGCACTCGGGCCGTCCAGGTGGGAGACCTTCCACGTCACCCAGCTCATCCCCTGGATCGACCGGAACCTGCGCACCGTGCCCCGCCGGGAGGGCCGGGCCGTCGCCGGCCTGTCGCAGGGCGGATTCGGGGCGATGAGCTACGCCGCCCGCCACCCCGAGCTCTTCGTGTCCGCCGCCTCGTTCTCGGGCGCGCCCGACATCGCCTACGACCCGGTCGTCTCCGTCGGCGCGGCCGGAGTCGTCTCCTACGTCGCGGCCGTCGGCGACGGCGTGCACCCCGACGCGATCTTCGGCTCGCGGCTGGCCGACGCGATCAACTGGCGCGGCCACGACCCCGCGACCCTCGCGCCCAACCTGCGCGGGATGCGGCTCGCGCTCCACACCGCCGCCGGCGTCCCGGGTCCGCTCGACCCGCCCGTCCCCGACCCGGCCGCGATCGGCATCGAGGCCCTCACGCACGCCTCGACGGCCAGCTTCCACCGGCGGCTGGAGGCACTGGAGATCCCCAGCCACTACGACGACCGCCTGCTCGGCACCCACACCTTCCCGTACTGGGCCCGCGACCTGCGGCGGCACATCGGCCCGCTGACGCGGACGTTCGCCGCCCCGCCGCGCCCGCCCGCGAAGATCTCCTACCGGTCGATCGACGCGGCCCGGACGCAGTGGGGCTGGACGGTCTCGCTCAAGCGGCCGGAGGCCCGGCAGTTCAGCGCGCTGACGGACGCCTCCGCGGCGGGCTTCGCCCTTCGCGCCGCCGGGACCGCCACCGTCACGACCCCCGCGTCCTACCGTCCCGGCGCCCGCGTCGTCATCGACGTGGCGCGCGGGAGGACGCACAAGGTCATCAGGACCTCCGCCGGGCCCTCCGGGCGGCTCACGCTCACCCTCCCGCCCGCGCGCGGCGCCGCGACCACGCTGGTGCGGATCAGCCGTCCATGACGCCCGAGCGCAGCAGGAGCCGCACGTGCTCGATGACCGGGGCCCTGATGGCGCGCAGCGCCTCCAGGTCGCCCGCCGCCACGGCCGGGGTCACCATCGAACTCACCGCCGCCACGACGACCTCGCACGCGAACCGGCCGCTGTCGCCCGTCACACCCATGAGGTCGGCGAGGCTCGCCGCCAGGTCGCGCTGGACGCGCGTCCGCCGCCGGACGGCCTCCGGGCCCGCCGCGAACACCTCCACCAGGAACAGCCGCGCGTACGCGGGTTCGGCCGCGAGCGCCTCCAGGTAGGCGGTGAAGACGCGCTCGAACCGTTCGGCCGCGTCGGCCTCGCCGACCGCGTCGGCCTCGCCCTGCGCCGTCCCCTGTCCGGCCGCGTCGCCCTCGCTCTGCATCGCCTCCTGCAACTGGAGGAACAGCAGCAGGCCCGCCTGGTCGAAGGCGGCCATGAAGCAGTCGAGCTTGGACGAGAACAGCGCGTAGAAGCTCTGCCGGGAGACCCGGGCCCGCTTCAGGACGTCCTCCACCGACGTGCCGACGTACCCTTTCTCCGCCATCGCCTGCGCCATGGCGCCGCACAGCCGGTCCCGGTGCACCCGCTCGACCTCCGCGCGCGACAGCGCGTGGCGCCCCCTAGGGAGGCGGCGCGGTGTGGGCCCGGACTCGGACGTCTGCATCCGCTCAGGTTAAGGCACGGCTGCTTCCCTGCCCGGGCCATCCCGTAACGGGCGATGAGACCGGTGTGACGGCATTCACCCGGTGGTCCGTACACTGGGCGAACGGGACCGGGGCCGCCCCCCGGGACGGATCACCCCTGGTCCCGCGTTTCGGCGCGCCGTGACCCTGCCTTCACGTACGCGGTGGGACGTACGTCACACTAGGCAAGTAGGTGTTCGAGGAGGAATAGCGTGACCGATCGCGACGTGGACGTTCTGAGCAGAGCCCCGCTCTTCGAGGCTCTCGACGAGCAGGGTGCCAAGGCGCTGCGCGCCAACGTGACCGAGGTGCGTCTCGCCCGCGGACAGACGCTGTTCAACGAGGGCGAGACCGGGGACCGGCTCTACGTCGTCCTCGAAGGAAAGATCAAGCTCACCCGGACGGCGCCGGACGGGCGCGAGAACCTGCTGAGCGTGCTCGGCCCGAGCGAGATGTTCGGCGAGCTGTCGCTGTTCGACCCGCGCCCCCGCACCGCGAGCGCCATCGCGGTCACCGAGTGCCGCCTCGCCGGGCTCGGCCACGACGACCTGCGGCCCTGGCTCACCGGCCACCCCGAGGTCGCCGTGCAGCTGCTCCGCGCGCTCGCGCAGCGGCTCCGCAAGACCAACGACGTGATGGCCGACCTGGTCTTCACCGACGTGCCCGGGCGCGTCGCCAAGGCGCTGCTCGACCTCGCGGAGCGCTTCGGCCAGCCGTCGGAGGCGGGCCTGCACGTCCACCACGACCTCACCCAGGAGGAACTGGCGCAGCTCGTCGGCGCGTCCCGCGAGACGGTCAACAAGGCCCTCGCCGACTTCGCCCAGCGCAACTGGCTGCGCATCGAGGCCCGCGCCGTCGTGATCCTCGACATCGAGCGCCTCCGCAAGCGCTCGAAGTAGGCGAGACCCGAAGCGCGCGGGAGGGGTCAGACGGCCCCGCGCTCGGCGAGGTAGTCGAGCTGGGACTGGACCGACCACTCGGCCGCGGGCCACAGCGACCGGTCCACGTCGGCGTAGACGCGCTCGACGACCTCCCGCGCCGTGCGGGCGCCCGCCGCGACGGCGGCCTCGACCTGGGCGAGGCGCTCGCGGCGGTGGTCGATGTAGTGGTCGAGGACGGCGACGGGGTCGTCCAGCTTGGGCCCGTGACCGGGGAGGATCGTCGCGGCCCCCCGGTCGGCGGAGAACCGGCGGAGCCGGTCGAGCGACCCGAGGTAGTCGCCGAGCCTCCCCTCCAGCACGGTCGTCCCGTACCCGAGGACGGTGTCGCCGGTGAGGACGGCGCCGTCGGCCGGAAGCCAGAACGTCAGCGAGTCGTCGCTGTGCCCCGGCGTCTCCAGGATCCGCAGCTCCAGACCGCCCGTGGTGACGACGTCGCCCTCCGCGAGGCCCTCGTCGCCGAGCCGGTGCCGGGGATCCAGCGCCCGCACCCCGACCCCGCCTCCCGCCATCTTCGCGAACTTCCCGGCGCCCGCCGAGTGGTCGGGATGCCCGTGCGTGAGCAGGACGAGACCGACCCGCCGCCCCTGCGCCTCCACCGTCTCCAGGACGCGCCGCAGGTGCACGGCGTCCTTCGGCCCGGGGTCGACGACGACGGCCTCGGCGGCGCCGGGCTCCGCGATGATCCAGGTGTTGGTGCCGTCCAGGGTCATGGCGGACGGGTTCGGGGCGAGCACGCAGGTGGCTCGTTCGGTACCCATCCCGTCGATCTCCGTCATGTCCCCCATCCTGCCCGAGGCGCGATCGGGGTGGCGGGCCGGGTTCCAGCCGAGGCGCTCCAGCCTCCGGAGCGCGGACGTGCCCGCCAGCCGCCACAGGACGGCCTGGCTCCGCGGCACCCGGCGGGCCATCTCCTCAGCCCTGCGGGTAGTGCCGCGCGACGCCCTCGGGCAGGACGAGGTAGGCGTCGCCGTCGATGATCTCGGCGACCGGCTCCTGCACGACGATCTCGCGCCGCGCGGCGAGCACGTCGGCGACCGTGGCGAACCCGGCGAGCTCCGCCAGCGTCGCGACGGTCGGCGGCAGCATCGTCCACTCGCCGCGCGCCGCCCGCTCGGCCGCCTCCGCCGGGCTCACCCAGGCGACCTGGTCGGCCTCGGTGCTGACGTCCCTGGCCCGCTGCCCCGCCGGCATCGCGGCGACGAAGAACCGGGTGTCGTAGCGCCTGCGCTCGATCTTCGGGGTGATCCAGTGCGCCCACGGGCGCAGCAGGTCGGAGCGCAGCACGAGGCCGCGCCGGTCGAGGAACCCCCCGAACGACTGGGAGCGGTCCAGCAGCGCCTGCCGGTCGGCCTCCCAGTCGTCGCCGCGCGTGTCGTCCACGACCGTCTCCCCGGTCGGGCCGGCGAGCAGCACGAGCGTCTCCTCGAACGTCTCCCGGACCGCCGCGCAGACCAGCTCGCGGGCCAGCGTCTCGTCGGCGCCGAACGCCCGGCCCCACTCGGCGGGGGGCGGCCCGGACCACGCCAGCGCCGCCTCCCCGTCGCGCGGGTCGACCGAGCCGCCGGGGAACACGTAGGCGCCGGGCGCGAACGCCATCGACCGGACGCGGCGCAGCATGAACGCCTGGAGCCCGTGCTCGTCGTGGTCGCGCAGCACGACCACGGTCGCCGCGTCCTTGGCGGGCGCCGGCTCGGCCCGGCCTTCCAGGATGTCCTCGACCTGCCCCCGGAACGACTCGGGCAGCTTGAGTCCGTTGGTGATCCCCATGGCGAGCCATTCGGACATACCGAATGGCGTTCCGTCAAGCCCGGAGGCTCACGCCACCTCGGCGATCAGCTCCACCTCGACGGGCACGTCGCGCGGCAGGACGGCGACGCCGACGGCGCTGCGCGCGTGCCGGCCCGCGTCCCCGAACACCTCGGCCAGCAGGTCGCTCGCCCCGTTGATCACCTGCGGCTGGCCGTGGAAGTCCGGCGCGCTGGCGACGAACCCGACGACCTTCACGATCCGCACGATCCGCGACAGCTCGCCGACCTCCGCCTTCAGCGCCGCGATCGCGTTCAGCGCGCAGATCCGCGCCTGGCGGGTCGCCTCCTCCGCGCTGACCTCCGCGCCCACCTTCCCGGTGACGCCCAGCTCGCCCTTGACCAGGGGGATCTGGCCCGCGGTGTAGACGAGCGACCCCGTCCGCGCCGTCGGCACGTAGGACGCGACCGGCGGGACGACCTCCGGCAGTTCGATGCCGAGCTCGCGGATCCGCTCTTCAGGCGTGCTCATCGCCATTCCTCCTCGTTGAGGTCCTTACGACGGGGCTGTTCCGGCAGGGCGCCGCTACTCGATCTCGCGCTTGAAGTAGGCGACGAGGTTCTCGGGGTTCGGCCCCGGCATGACGGTGACGAGCTCCCACCCGTCCTGGCCCCAGTTGTCGAGGATCTGCTTGGTCGCGTGCACCAGCAGCGGAACGGTCGCGTACTCCCACTTCTTCATGGCCCTCACCCTAGCGATCGCCATACCCGGACCCCGCTCGAACCCGCCCCCCGCCCCGGTGCGCTGACGGACCGGCGGGGAGGCGGTCAGCCGGTGGTGCGGGGTCGGTCAGGGCGGGTCGCGAATCTCTTGCTCGACGGCAACGACGAACGGAGAGAACGATGAGCAAGAGCGTGCTGATCTCGGGTGCGAGCATCGCGGGCCCGTCCCTGGCCTACTGGCTGGCGCGGTACGGGTACGACGTCACCGTCGTGGAGCGGGCGGAGGCGATCCGGCCGGGCGGGCAGGCCGTCGACTTCCGCGGCGAGGTGCACCTGCGGGTGCTGGAGAAGATGGGCGTCCTGGACGAGATCCGGCGGAGGCAGACCCACGGCGGCGCGCTCGACCTGATCGACGCCGAAGGACGGACGCGGGTCGCCCTGCCCGACTCGTTCACCGGCGGGGACGTGGAGATCCACCGGGGCGACCTCGCCGAGCTCCTGTACGAGCTGACCCGGGACTCCGCCAGGTACGTCTTCGGCGACTCGATCGCGTCCATGACCGAGACGGCCGACGGCGTCCACGTCACCTTCGAGCGTGGGGCTCCGCGCACGTTCGACCTGGTCGTCGGCGCGGACGGGCTGCACTCGAACGTCCGGCGGCTCGCGTTCGGCGACGAGTCGCGGTTCGTCCGGGACTCGGGCTACCACGTCGCGATCTTCGAGGCGCCGAACCGCCTCGGCATCGGCACCGGCAAGCTCTACAGCGAAGTGGGGCGCGGGGTGTCGGTGTACCCGACCCGCGGCGGAACCGGCGCGAACGTCATGTGCGTCTTCGCCGACGACGAGCTGGAGCCGCACCGCCGCGACCAGGAGGCCCAGAAGCGGGCGCTGGCCGAGAGGTTCGCCGGCATGGGCTGGCACGCCGGCGCCCTGATGCGCGACATGTGGGAGGCCCCGTACTTCTACTGCGACTCGATCAGCATCGTCCGGATGGACGCCTGGACGAAGGGGCGGGTCGCCCTGCTCGGCGACGCCGGCTACGGCGCCACCTGCGGCGGGATGGGGACGGGCCTCGCGGTCGTGTGCGCCTACGTCCTCGCGGGCGAGCTGGCCGCCGCGGACGGCGACCACCGCGCCGCGTTCCCCGCCTACGAGGAGCGCATCAGGAAGTTCACGACGGCGTGCCAGCGGGTCGCGGGCGGGGTCGGGCCGTTCTTCGCACCGAAGAACGAGCGCGCGCTGCGCCGCCGCACGACGGTCTACCGGCTGCTGACCGCGGGCCCGTTCATCAAGCTCCTCGACAAGCTGACCACGCAGGCCGCCACGGCGATCAAGCTGAGGGAGTACCCGGAGCCGCGCCGGGCGCCTCACACCGTGTGATCGGGTCCCCGCCGCGCTCGGGAGTTCCGTCGTACCGCTCGCGCGACGCGTTGATCTCGTCGATGTGGCGGCCGGCCCACTCCTTGATGGAGGTGAGCAGCGGCACGATCCGTTCGCCCAGCAGGGTCAGGGTGTACTCGACCTGGACGGG
Source organism: Actinomadura sp. NPDC000929 (assembly GCF_040492065.1). Classification (NCBI taxonomy): domain Bacteria; kingdom Bacillati; phylum Actinomycetota; class Actinomycetes; order Streptosporangiales; family Thermomonosporaceae; genus Actinomadura; species Actinomadura sp. NPDC000929. The sequence goes on from NZ_JBEUPA010000013.1 coordinate 48,842, forward strand.
CACGGACGGGGTCACGCTGCGCGCCACGAGTCCGTCTCGCTCAAGGGAGCGGAGCGTCTGCGTGAGCATCTTCGCGCTGACGCCCGGGAGCGCTCTGCTGACCTCGGCGTACCTGCGAGTGCCGCGCGCCAGCTCCGTGAGGACCAGCATGCTCCACTTGTTGCCGATGATCCCCATCAGCTGATGAGTGGGACATCCGTCCATGTAAGCCTCGAACGCCGCCTTCTCCTGCTCGCGACGCTCCGCCGCCGTCATCGTGGCCATGCCGCGGGCTCACCTCCGGGTACCGAACGCACTCCGAAGTAACTTCTTCCGGCCCGCGGCTGTTCCGGCGACAGTTGCCGGTGCGGGATCCCCCGCACACCCACCCACTTCGTACAGAAGGTTCTGCCATGCGCGCGATCATCGTGAGGACACCCGGCGGGCCCGACGCGCTGGAGCTCGCCGACGTTCCGGTTCCCGTCCCGGGGCCCGGTCAGGTGCGGATCCGGGTGGCGGCGGCAGCGGTCAACCCGGTCGACGCCGCGACCCGCTCCGGAGCGCTGGCCGACGCCGGGCTGATGCCGCCGTTCGGTTCGCGGCCCGCGGTCGGCATCGGCTGGGACGTCGCCGGCACCGTCGACGCGGTCGGGGAGGGCGTGACCCGCATCGCCGCCGGCGACGAGGTCATCGGCCTGAAGGACCGGCTCGACGTGCCGCTGGGCGCCTACGCGGACGCGATCGTCCTGGACGCGGACGCCGTCGCGCCCGCGCCGCGGTCGGTCCCGGCCGCCGAGGCGTCGACCCTCCCGCTGAACGGGCTGACCGCCCTGCAGGCCCTGGACCTCCTCGCTCTGCCGCCGGGCGCCACGCTGCTCGTCACGGGAGCCGCGGGCGCCGTCGGCGGCTACGCGGTGGAGCTGGCGGCCCACCGCGGCCTGCGCGTCGTCGCCACGGCCTCCGCGTCCGACGAGGCGCTGGTGCGCGGCTTCGGCGCGGAGATGTTCGTTCCGCGCGGCGCGCACCTGGGAGACGCCGTCCGCGCGCTCGTACCGGGCGGTGTGGACGGCGCCCTGGACGCCGCCCTCCTCTCGGTCGCGGCCCTCGACGCCGTCCGGAACGGCGGGACGTTCGCAGCGGTCAACGGCGGTCCGGCCACCCCGCTCCCGCTGCGCGGAACCACCGTCCACAACGTGTGGATACGCGCGGACGCCGCGCAGCTGGGCATGCTCGCCGCACTCACGGACAAGGGCGGCCTCACCCCCCGCGTCGCCGACACCCTCCCCCTCACCGAGGCCCCCAAGGCCCACAAACGCCTGGAAGCAGGCGCCCTACGTGGCCGCTTGGTCCTCACCCCGTAGGACCCTCCACTGGCTTTAGGCCGGAGGGCTCGTCGGGGGGTCGGCGGGGTTTTCGGCGCGGAGCATGACGCGGCGGAGGAGGTCGGAGAGGGTGCGGCGCTCGGCGGGGTCGAGGGCGGTGAGCAGGCGCGTCTCCTCGACGCCCAGGCCGTCCATCGCGTCGCGCCAGGCGGAGCGTCCGGCGGGGGTGAGCTCGACGACGACCCGGCGGCGGTCGGTCGCGGACGGGGACCGGCGGACGAAGCCGCGGCGCTCCAGCGCGTCCAGCCGGCCGGTGATCGAGTTCGGGGGCATGGCGAGGTCGGCGGCGAGGAGGGAGGGGGCCGCGGTGCCGTGCCGGCCGGCGAGCGCGTGCAGCGTGTCGAACTCGTGCCGCTGCAGGCCGGAGGCGGCGAGGAGCTCCTCCTTCATCCGCCGGATGTGCTTGACGAAGAAGATCATCCGAGTCACGGCGCCCTCGATGTCGGGATCGAGGGCGGGCACGATCGGCGCCCACCGCTCCACGTGCTCGTCGGTCCGGTCCCTGTCTCCCATGCGGGGATCGTAGTCGGTGGCTTGATTCGTTGGGGAATAATTCGTTGCCGATTAGTTCGTCAACGAACTACATTGTCCGGCCATGACCCACCCCCTGCGCGGCCGGGACTTCCGGCTGCTGTTCGCCGCCCGCGTCCTGTCCCTGACCGGGGACGCCGCCGTCCCCGCCGCGCTCGCCCTCGCCGTCCTGCGGGCCACGGGCTCCACGTCCGCGCTCGCCCTCGTGCTCGGCTGCGCGATGGTGCCGCGCCTGCTCCTGCTGCCCCTCGGCGGCGTGCTCGCCGACCGCCTCGACGCGCGGGGCGTCGCCCTCGCCACCGACCTCGCCGGCGCCGCGGCGCAGCTGTTCGCGGCCCTGGAACTCCTGAGCGGCGAGCCGCGCCTGTGGCACCTCGCCGCCGCCCAGGTGATCGGCGGCGCGGCCTCCGCCTTCCAGACGCCGACCATCTCGCCCCTGATCGCCGGCACCGTCGAGCCGTCCGGACTCCAGAAGGCCAACTCCCTGATGGGCGTCGCCAACGGCGCCACCCGCCTCGCCGGGCCCGCCCTCGCCGGCACGCTCGTGCTGACCGTCGGCCCCGGCTGGACGTTCCTGCTGGACTCGGCGTCGTTCGCCGCGAGCGCGGCGCTCCTCGCCCTGGCGCGCGTCCGGAACGTCCCCATCCCGCGACGATCGCTGCGAGCCGACCTGGCGGAGGGCTGGTCGGAGGTCCGCTCGCGCGACTGGTACTGGACGAGCCTGATCGCGCACGGCGTCTGGAACGGCACGTCCGCCGTCCTGCTCACCCTCGGCCCGGCCCTCGCCGTCGAACGGCTCGGCGGCGAGGGGGTGTGGATCGCGACCGTCCAGGCGGGCGCCGCCGGGCTCCTCGCCGGGGCGCTGCTGGCCGCCCGCTTCCGTCCGCGCCGGCCCGTCCTCGTCGCGAACGCGGGCCTGGCCGCGCTGGCGCTGCCCCTCGCCCTGTTCGCGGCCGCCGCGCCCGCGCCCCTGCTCGTCGCGGCGTACGGGCTGGCGCTCACCGGCCTCGGCGTCCTCAACCCCACCTGGGAGACCGTCGTGCAGATGAGCATCCCGCCGCACGCGCTGGCCCGGGTGACGTCCTATGACTGGCTGCTGTCGCTGGCCGCGGCGCCCCTCGGCTACGCGCTCGCCCCGTGGGCCGCCTCGGCGTGGGGCCCCTCCGTCCCGCTGTGGACGGCGGCCGCGCTGGTCGGCGCCGCCTGCCTGGGCACGGCCGCGGTGCCGGGCGTCCGGCGCCTGACCATGCCCGAGATCGCGCCGGAAGCCGTGACGCCCTCACCTTCGCCGCAGGCCCGGTGACAGCGGCGGGTCAGCGGGGCGGCTGCTGCTCCGGGGTCTCCCGCTCACCTCCGCCGATGCCGCGCCGCTGCTCCTCCTGCGGCGCGGCCACCTCGGACCGGCCGCGCTTCGGCTCGTCCAGCCCGATGACCGGCGGGACGTCCTCCGCCGACTCCAGCGTCGACGGCCGCTCGGCCGCCTTGGCCAGCTCCGCCTCGGCCCTCGCGAGCCGCTCGCCGAGGTCGAGCCTGCTCTCGCCACCGTCCGTGTCTCCGTCCCCGGAGCGTCCCGGGCCTCCGGCAGCGCGCTCGAAGAAGCGCAGGATCTCCACCGGCAGCGGCATGACCAGCGTGCTGTTCTTCTCGGCGGACACCTCCACGACCGTCTGCAGCAGGCGCAGCTGCAGAGCGGCCGGGTCCTGCGACATGATCTCCGCGGCGGCGGCGAGGCGCTTGGACGCCTGGAACTCGCCGTCCGCGGTGATGATGCGGGCGCGGCGTTCCCGCTCCGCCTCCGCCTGCCGGGCCATCGACCGCTTCATGCCCTCCGGCAGCGACACGTCCTTGATCTCGACGCGCTCGATCAGGATGCCCCACGGTCCCTCGGTGATCTCGTCGATGATCGCCCGCAGCCGCATGTTGATCTTCTCGCGCTCGCCGAGCAGCTCCTGCATGTCGGCCTGGCCGATCACCGACCGCAGCGACGTCTGCGCCACCTGCGAGATCGCGTACCCGTAGTTGTGCACGTTCACGATCGCCTTCACCGGGTCGATCACCCGGAAGTAGACGACCGCGTCGACGCGGACGCTCACGTTGTCCTGGGTGATCCCGTCCTGGCCGGGCACCCCCATCGTGATCGTCTGCCGGCTGACCTTCTGCATGCGCTCGGCGATCGGGACGATCACCGTCAGGCCCGGCGTGCGCACCGCGCCGGGCCGCATCTGCCCGTTCCGCTGGACCTGCCCGAACCGAAACACGATCCCGTGCTCGAACTGCTGCACGACGCGGACGGACGACGCCAAGACGATCAGGCCGCCGACAACGACGACGAGCAGGATGACCAGGGCTACCGCTATCATCACGGCACCTCTTTCCCATGAGGGCCCGGGCCCGGGGAGGCGCCCCCGGAGCTCCGGCGGGCGTCCGGACCCGTCAGGGTCCGGACGGAACCGTCCATCGCACGGCTCACGTTTTCAAGCTAACCGCGCGGGCAGGCCGAATGACAGCGTCGGGGCGGGGGGAACCGTGTCAGGGATCACTTGCATGAGGGCGACCGCCCTCTCAAGTGTTTGACGAGTGAACGATATGGTCGATCGGGTGAGCGCGAGAGACACCGACTGGGACGGCGTACGCCTCCATGTGGTCACCGGCAAGGGCGGCACGGGAAAGACGACCGTCGCCGCCGCCCTCGCCCTTGCCCTGGCCGCAGGCGGCCGCAAGGTGCTGCTCGTCGAGGTCGAGGGGCGCCAGGGCATCGCCCAGCTCTTCGACTGCCCGCCGCTGCCCTACGAGGAGCGCCGCGTCGCCGTCGCCCCGGACGGCGGGGACGTCCACGCGCTCGCCATCGACACCGAAGAGGCGCTCATCGAGTACCTCGAGATGTTCTACAACCTCAAGCGCGCCGGGAAGGCGATGACCAAGCTCGGCATCGTCGACTTCGTCACCACCATCGCCCCCGGCCTGCGCGACGTCATCCTCACCGGCAAGACGTCCGAGTCGGTGCGCCGCAAGAAGAAGGACGGCTCGTTCGTCTACGACGCCGTCGTGATGGACGCCCCGCCCACCGGCCGCATCACGAAGTTCCTGAACGTCAACGACGAGGTCTCCGGCCTCGCCAAGGTCGGCCCCGTCCGCAACCACGCCGACACCGTGATGAAGGTCGTCCGGAGCCCCGAGACCGCCGTGCACTTCGTCACGCTCCTGGAGGAGATGCCCGTCCAGGAGACGATGGACGGCATCCGCGACCTCACCGCGGTCGGGCTCCCCGTCGGCGGCGTGATCGTCAACATGGAGCACCAGCCCGTCCTCAGCGAGGACGACCTCGCCGTCGCCGCCGCCGGGTCCCTGGACACCGACGAGATCGTCCGCGGCGTGAAGGCCGCCGGCCTGGAGCACGACGCCGAGGCGATCGCCGCCGTCCTCGCCGGGGAGGCCGCCGACCACGCCCGCCGAACCGCCCTCCAGCGCCGCGAGAAGGAGCGCCTGGACTCGGTCGACCGGCCCCGCTACACCCTCCCCCTGCTCTCCGACGGCATGGACCTGGCCGGCCTCTACGACCTGGCCGCCGCCCTCCGCGACCAGGGCGCCGCATGACCGCGCCCGTCCGCGGCGTCTCCTGGGTGAGGCTGACCCCCCGCGCGGGCGGGGACCGACCGGCAGAGGTGAACCGATGAGCCAGACCAGCAGGACCCCACCGGTGCTCGACGTCGACGGGCTGCTCGACGACCCGCGCACGAAGATCATCGTGTGCTGCGGGTCGGGCGGGGTCGGCAAGACCACCACGGCCGCCGCGCTCGGCGTCCGCGCCGCCGAGCGGGGCCGGGACGTCGTGGTCCTCACCGTCGACCCGGCGCGCCGCCTCGCGCAGTCGATGGGCCTGTCCGAGCTCGACAACAACCCCCGCCGGATCGACATCGACGGCGACGGCGAGCTGCACGCCATGATGCTCGACATGAAGCGGACCTTCGACGAGATCGTCGAGGCGCACGCCGACCCCGACCGGGCCAAGCAGATCCTCGCCAACCCCTTCTACCAGTCGCTGTCGTCCAGCCTGTCGGGCACGCAGGAGTACATGGCGATGGAGAAGCTCGGGCAGCTGCACCGCTCCGGCGCCTGGGACCTGATCATCGTCGACACCCCGCCGTCCCGGAACGCGCTGGACTTCCTGGACGCCCCCGAGCGCATGGGCCGGTTCCTCGACGGCCGCTTCATGAAGCTCCTCGCCGCCCCGGCCAAGACCGGCGGCCGCTTCGGCGTCAAGGTGATCAGCGCCGGGTTCGGCGTGTTCACCGGCGTCATCAACAAGGTCCTCGGCGTCCAGCTGCTGCGCGACGTGCAGACGTTCGTCGCCGCCTTCGACACCATGTTCGGCGGCTTCCGGGAGCGCGCCGAGAAGACGTTCAAGCTCCTGCAGACCCCGGGCACCGCGTTCCTCGTCGTCGCCGCGCCCGAGCCCGACGCCCTGCGCGAGGCGTCCTACTTCGTCGAGCGCCTCGCCGAGGAGCGGATGCCGCTCGCCGGCCTCGTGGTCAACCGCGTCCACGAGTCCGCCGGCGACGTCCTGTCCGCGGCCCGCAGCCAGGCCGCCGCCGAGACGCTGGACGAGCGCGGCGAGCACGCGCTGACCGCCGCCCTGCTGCGCCTGCACACCGACCGCCTGCAGCTCGCGGCCCGCGAGGAGCGCCTCCGCGACCACTTCGCGTCCACGCACCCGACCGTGCCGGTCACGGCCGTCCCGGCGCAGGCGGAGGACGTCCACGACCTCGACGGCCTGCGCCAGGTGGGCGAGGACCTCGCCGGACCCGCCGCGTCTCCCAGCGCCGCCTGACGCCGGGGGACCCTGGCCCGTTCGCCGTATCCGAGGCTTTCACCGGCCTCGGAATCCGGCTCCTCGCGGTTCGATCCGGAACGGCGGCGGTTCGGCCTTCCCCCGCCCGGGCGGCGCCGCGCGCCGATCTCGGAGAAGCGCGCCCACCCGGATCGGCGCCACCGGAAACTGACACACGAGCCGAACCCGGACGATCGCCCTCTCCGCACTCTGATCAGCGAAAACAGCCTTTATGGGCATGCCGGTAGGCCCGTACCCACAATGGTGGTACGGGCCTACCGGCCACGCTTCATTTGGACCGTGTCGGTCCTTGGACCGCCGCCGCACGGGCCCCGGGGGCCCGGTCGAACTCAGCTCGCGACGAGTTCTTCCTCGTCGACCTCCGCCGACCGCTCGTACTCTTCCTTCGCGGTCTCCAGCAGCTCGCGCCACGAGCGCACATCCGGCCGCCGCCGCAGCAGCGCACGGCGCTCCCGCTCGGTCATCCCGCCCCACACACCGAACTCGATCCGGTTGTCGAGAGCGTCGGCGAGACACTCCGTGCGCACCGGGCAGCCGCGGCAGATGAGCTTGGCTCGGTTCTGCGCCGCACCCTGCACGAACAGAGCGTCCGGATCCGCGTTACGGCAGGCGGCGCGGGCGGTCCAATCCGTGATCCACATCTTGGCCCCACTCCCCTAGGGTCTGTGTCGATTTGCGCTCCTTGGCCGGACGGGCGCGGACGTCAGGCCGCCAAACGAAAGCCGTGGGGAAGAACTTACGGAAGCGAGGGAGGTTTCAACAGCCCCCGTTGGGCCCATTCTCGATATAGCCCACCGGGGCCATACCGCCGGAACGGACTAGTTACCTGTAGTTGACGCGCCAGACACTGCGCAGGTTGTCACGATGAGGGCATAACGGACGAAGATCCTGATCAGCCGGTCCGGAAAGCACGAACCCTGGGGGACCTGTCCCTAATGCACTGCTCGTCCCGCGTACCCTAGACCCCGTGCGCGTTGCGAAGAACGATCGGGCCCAGGCCGCGTCCACGCTGTTCAGGTTGCTAGGTGCCGGGGTGGTGGCGGGCCTCATCGTCGCGCTCATCGCGCTGCCCGCCGTCGGCAGCGCCGGGCTGACCGCCCGCGACGCCGCCAACAACTTCGAGGACATGGACAGCCAGCTCAAGACGACACCGCCGTCCGAGAAGACGGTGATGTACGACGGCAACGGCAAGCAGGTCGCCACGTTCTTCGACAAGTACCGCGAGTCCGTCCGGCTCGACCAGGTCGCCCCCATCATGCGGCAGGCGATGATCGACATCGAGGACTCGCGCTTCTACGAGCACGGCGCGCTCGACCTCAAGGGCACCATCCGCGCGATGGCCTCCAACGTCGAGTCCGAGCAGACGCAGGGCGGCTCCACGCTCACCCAGCAGTACGTCAAGAACCTCCTGGTCGACAGCGCCAAGTCCGAGGAGGAGTACCGCGAGGTCACGGCGCCCACGGTCGGGCGCAAGCTGCGCGAGCTCCGCTACGCGCTCGACATCGAGCAGCGCCTCACCAAGGACCAGATCCTTGAGGGCTACATGAACGTCGCCTACTTCAGCGCCGGCGCGTACGGCGTCCAGGCGGCGGCCAAGCGGTACTTCAGCATCCCCGCGTCCAAGCTGGAACTCGGCCAGGCCGCGCTGCTCGCCGGCATCACCCAGAACCCCACGGCCTACGACCCCATCCGCAACCCCAAGGACGCCCGCAAGCGGCGCGACGTCGTCCTCTACCGGATGGCGCAGCTCGGCCACATCAGCAAGGCACAGGCCGACACAGAGGCCGCCAAGCCCATCCAGCTGAACCGCACCGACCCGGTCGGCGGCTGCGAGACCAGCAAGGCGCCGTACTTCTGCGAGTACGTGAAGTACGACATGCTCAACATCCTGTCGGACGGCAAGTACTGGCAGCTCAAGCCGAAGCAGCAGCAGAACGTCGTCAACAAGCTGAACCGCGGCGGCTACACCATCCGCACCACCCTCGACATGGACGACCAGCGCGCCGTCGACAGGGCCCTGCGCGGGACCGTCGCCCCCGGCGGCAACCGCGTCGGCGCCGAGGCGATGGTCGAGCCCGGCACCGGCAAGATCCGGGCCATCGGGCTGAGCAAGCGGTACGGCCCCGGCAAGGGCCGCACGACCATCAACCTCCCGGCCGACTCCGCGCACGGCGGCGGCAGCGGCGTCTCGGCGGGCTCGACCTTCAAGGTCTTCACCCTCGCCGCCGCCATCGACCAGGGCATCCCGGTCAGCACGACCATCAACTCGCCGCAGACCACCACGGTCAGCGGGTTCCAGCCGTGCCGCTACACCGGGATGTTCGACGGCAAGAAGGTCAAGAACGCCATGGTCGGCGGCGGCCCCTGGACGCTGTCGAACGCGGGCGACAGCGAGAAGGGCAACTTCGACCTGAAGACCGGCACCTGGCACTCGGTCAACACCTTCTACGCCGTCCTGGAGAAGCGCGTCGGCGTCTGCAACGCCGTCAAGATGGCCGAGAAGTTCGGGATGAAGCAGGCCACCGGCGACCCCCTGATGCCGATCGCGTCGCAGGTCCTCGGCGTCAACGACATCGACATGGTGCACCTCGCCGCCGCCTACGCCGGCTTCGCCGCCCGCGGCAAGTACTGCGCCCCCCTCTCGGTGACCGAGGTCGTCGACCCGGAGGGCAAGAAGCTCAAGCTTCCCAAGCAGGACTGCCACCAGGCCCTCGACCAGGACGTCGCCGACAAGGTCAACTCGATCCTGCAGGGCGTCCTCACCAAGGGCACCGCCGCCGGACGCGGCATTGGACGTCCCGCCGCCGGCAAGACCGGAACCTGTGAAGAGTTCACCTGCGCCGTGTTCGCCGGGTTCACCCCGAACCTGGCCGCCGCCACCGCCTACTGGGACTTCCGCGGCCCCTGGCAGTACAAGGTCTACGGCGTCTACGGCGCGGACATCCCCGGCGGCATGTGGCAGCAGTCCATGCGCAACGCCCTCGCGGGCAAGCCCGCCCCCGGCTTCCAGACCCCGACCCGCGACTTCGGCGACACCACGAAGGTCCCGCAGGTGAAGGGCCTCACGGTCGCCGCCGCCACCGCCCGGCTCAAGGCCGCCGACCTGAAGGTGCAGGTCGCGTCCGGCTCCGTCGACTCCGACCAGCCGAAGGGCACGGTCGTGTCCACCTCGCCCGACGCGGGCAGCTCCGTCCCGCCCGGCACCACCGTCATCCTCTACGTGAGCGGCGGCAAGAAGCGCGGCGCCCCGCCCTCAGGCGACTGACGCGAAAGGGCCCGGCACCATGCCGGGCCCTTTCTCATTCAGCCAGCTGCCGCTTCACCTCCGCCGCGACGCGCCCGCCCTCCGCGCGCCCGGCCACCTTCGGGTTCACCGACTTCATGACCTGCCCCATCGCGCGGGGCCCCGACGCGCCCGTCTCGGCGATCGCGTCCGCCACCAGCGCGGTCAGCTCCTCGTCGGACAGCTGCGCGGGCAGGTACTCCTCCAGCACCCCGCCCTCGTCCCGCTCCGCCTGCGCCTGCTCCTCGCGCCCCGCGTCACCGAAGGCCGTCGCGGCCTCCCGCCGCTTCTTCGCCTCCCGCGTGAGCACCTTCACGACGTCGTCGTCGGAAAGCGTCCGCGACTGCTTGCCGGCGACCTCCTCGTTCTTCACCGCCGTGAGCGCCATGCGCAGCGTGCGCGTGCGCAGCTCGTCACGCGCCTTCATCGCCGACGACAGATCGGTCTCCAGCTTCTCCTTCAGGGTCATGCCCAACATCATGCCCGTCCGCGACCTTCCGCCTCATCAGGATTACCGAGCGGCGCCCATGTCTGAAAGCATGGAACCCTGAGAAGGGAGAGCCGTGCGAAAGATCCACGCCGTGCCGCTGGGAGTACTGGGCGCGGGCGCCGCGACCTTCGGGTACGCCTCGTTGATCGAGCGGAACTGGTTCCGCCTCCGCCGCTTCGACGTGCCCGTGCTGCCGCCCGGCCGCCCGCCGGTGAAGATCCTGCACATCTCCGACGCGCACCTCACGCCCGGCAGATCCCGCCTGATCCACTGGGTCCGCTCGCTGGACGCCCTGGAGCCCGACCTCGTCGTCAACACCGGAGACACCCTCTCCCACCGCGACGCGATCGGCCCCTTCCTGGACGCCCTCGGCCCCCTCCTCGACCGCCCCGGCGTCTTCGTCTACGGCTCCAACGACCTGTACTCCCCGGTCCTGAAGAACCCGCTCCGCTACATCTGGCGCACGAGCAAGTCCGACTACGGCCGCCGCCGCCGCGAGCCCGACCTCCCCTACCGCGAGCTCGGCTCCTCCCTCCAGGCCGCCGGCTGGCTCGACCTCAACAACCGCATCGGCCGCCTCAAGGTCGGCGAACTCGACATCGAGTTCGGCGGCATCGACGACTCCCACATCAACCGGGACCGCTACGACAAGATCGCCGGCCCCGTCGACCCCCAGGCCGACGTCCACCTCGGCATCATGCACTCCCCGGAACCCCGCAACCTCGACCGCTTCACCGCCGACGGCTACGACCTCCTGCTCGCCGGCCACACCCACGGCGGCCAGGTCTGCGTCCCCTTCTACGGCGCCCTCGCCACCAACTGCGGCATCGACCGCCCCCGCGTCAAGGGCCTCCACAAGCACCGCGGCTCCTGGCTCCACGTCTCCGCGGGCCTGGGCACGTCCCCGAAGGCCCCCATGCGCTTCTGCTGCCCGCCCGAGGCCTCCCTGCTCACCCTCGTCCCTCGACGGTGAACTGGAAGACCGCCCCGCTCCTAGCCACCCTGTACGACGTCGCCGTCCAGAACCGCGCCCTCTCCCACCTGGGAGCCCGCGCCCTGTGGAACTACGACATCGGCCACCTCCACGAACTCATCGCCGCCCAGGACCCGTCAGCCCTGACCCTCGACATCCCCTGCGGCGGCGGCTTGGCCGTGAACAACAACCCCCGCCACGTGGCAGCCGACCTCTCCACGACCATGCTCAAGAGGGCCCGCCGCAAGACGACGACCCTCGTCCAGGCAGACATCTACAACCTCCCCTTCCCCACCGACACCTTCGACGTCTGCCTCACCTACAACGGCCTCCACTGCCTGCAAGACCCACCCGCAGCCCTCCAGGAACTAACCCGAGTCCTACGCCCAGGCGGCACCCTCCAAGGCACGACCGTGGTCAAGGCCGCCGGCAGAGACCCCTTGATCAAGCTCCTCCAGTACCAAGGCGCCTTCGGCAACCCAGGCACCAGAGCCGACCTCCGAACCTGGCTGGAGACCGCCGCCCTGACGAACATCACCCTCACGCCCTCGGGCGCCGTGACCGCCTTCACAGCCCGAAAATCAGGGACGCACCACTCCCCAGCATCCGCTAAGGTGGACTAGGCGCCGGGAGGACGTACAACTCCCGGGCAGCCGCCACCGGGGTGTAGCGCAGCTTGGCAGCGCGCTTCGTTCGGGACGAAGAGGTCGTGGGTTCAAATCCCGCCACCCCGACACAAAGGTGCAGGTCAGAGGCCGGTTCTCCCCCCAGGAGACCGGCCTTTTGATTGTTTGACCCTCATTTGAGCCCACGTCTCAACACGAGGGTGCGCCATCGCGGGTCACACGACATCACCCGCTGACCGCATCTCAGCTTCCCCGGCGCCCATCTGAACTGTGAGCTGGTCCCACCCCGTTTCCGGTGATGGACAGGCCGACCCCGAGGGTGACTTGCTGCCCCTCCTCGATGCGCCAAAGCGGACGAGCCGCCAGACAGCGCACTTCGCGATCAAGCTGGCGATGGTCCGGGGATGGTTGGCGGCCTCGAACGTGGAGGCCGGTGTAGCCGATGACGCCGTGGACAATCGCCGACGAGCCCACAGGATTGCACTATAAGGGCAGCTCCTCATGGATCAGCGCCCGGTCCGCTCCATCGTCGCGGCGCCCGAGAGCCGGACCATCGTCAGGGACTTGAGCGGTCCTCCGTGCGGACATCGTGACCGCAGGCACCCTGCACAGGACGCCGGGCACGGATCGCCGCGAGGCGCCCCGGGTAATACTGAGCGCTGGCACATGTGCACTTCGACACCGAAACCAGTCTCTAGCGGTGCGCCAGTCCGTCAGGCCCTACTCTGCACGACAAAGACGATTCGGGTTCGGCCTATCACCCGCACCACGACCCCACCAGGGCTGGCTCGGACGAACTGGTTGGCATCGACGGAGCTCCTTAGACCCTCGGCTCCTGCCAAGGGAGAACTACCACGCCAGACACTAAGACGTCCCGCGCTGGCGTGATCATCTGACCCTCATTTGACCCCGGATTGCGAGTGGTGGCGTGACCCTGGAGATCATTCACTGGCGGTCGAAAGGGCCATCTACCTGGGATTTTACAAAGATCAAGCTTTGTCTGCGAGCCGCGCAATACGCCCTTCCGAGCTTGCGATGCTTCTTGCGCTTGCAGGGAGTCCCGACCGCGCCGCCCGCTTCGACGTACCCCTTGTCGGCGCGGCAGGCGATCGCCCGGTCCGTCACAGCGTCGATGATGCCGTGCTCACGAGCTGCGGCCAGCTCGTGGGTGGCCCCCGGCACGGCCAGCGACGCCCAGACCAGCTCGCCGTGCGGGTCGGTGAGGAACTGGACGTTGACGTCGTGGCGGCGATGTTTGCCCGAGCAATGGAGCCGGTCGTAGGCGCCCGACAGCTGGTCGGTGGCCACCAACGTGCCGTCCAGGATGACGTACGCCTTGCGCTGCGCGATCCGCAGGTCGGGAGCCAGGTCGGCGAGCAGTTCGATCATCTCGGTGACGTAGCGATGCGCGGTCGCGGCATCGACACCGAACGCCACCGCCAGGCCAGCGAAGGCCTCGTTGCCGCGCAGGTACACCAAAACCAGCGCGCCTGGCGACCTGGCGGCAACCGCCGCCACCGCGACCCGGTGCCGATGCCTGCGGATCAGATCAGCCACGAACCTGGGGGCCGAGCGAGACAGATCGAGGGCAGCGCGATAGAACGACATCGGAGCTCCTGCTGGTCAAGATCGTCGCAAATCTCGATCTACCAGGAGCTCTCTTGTTGTCGCTCACGCCGCGCGGGACGCAACCGGCCCGTGACCTGCGGATTCAGGTTGGAGTTTCCTCCCTGATCTGCCTCAGCAACCGGATAGGGTCATGCGGCAGTTCCGCGCTGGCGGTCCGTGGAGAGCATGGCTGCCAGGTACGTCGAGCGGCGCCGCCTATGGGCGGCTCATCCTGTGAGTCAAGACGGCGCCTTCCAACAACTGCTGGAAGCGGCCAACCGCGGATGCCCACCCGCAATCTGGCTCTGCATGGACTCCTCGTCTCAGCGCCCGGAACCGCCGCAAACTCTGGAGTGAACCGCCGAAGCTGAAGGGGGCTCTGCCTTAGGGGCGAAAGGGGCCAATAGCGACGCCAGCCAGAGGTCTGATGAACGCCGCCGGATCCGGCGGCGCAGGCGAACCCGATTACGGGAGGCGGGACTGGAACGCTCCAGAGATGGACTGTCCGGCGAGGTCCACCTGGCGGCCGACCGCCGCGGTCAACCGTTGTCGACCGTGCTCACCCCCGGCGGACGAGGAGAGCCGCCGTTCCACTACGATACTGGAGGAGATCAAGGCGGTGGGCAGGTCAAACTCCACCTACGCGGCGTCGAGATCTGGCTCCGCCGCCCCCCACCTTCGAACACGCACTGGCAGTTAGCGACCTTCTCAGACCGTGCTCATCCGAAAATATTATCGGATGAGCACACTTGTTCAGCAACTCCGCGGTACTCTTTCAACATGCTTGAGCAGCGACAAGAGGTAGACCAGGACCGAACCGGCGTCGAGCTGTTCGCTGGCGGTGGCGGGCTGGCCATGGCCGTCCACCGCGCGGGTTTCCGGCCGTTGCTGTTCAACGAGTTCGCCAAACGGGCGTGTGAGACCCTTCGCGAGAACGGAGCGGTCCCCGTGGAGGAGGGGCAGATCCCCCCCATTCCCGGGCCAGGGGAGCACTGCCCGATTCGAGAGGGCGACATTCGCAAGGTCGACTTCGAGTATCTGAAGGGGCGCGTGGACGTCCTGGCGGGAGGACCTCCGTGCCAGCCGTTCAGTCTGGGTGGTGTCGCCAAGGGCGATGAGGACGAGCGGAACATGTTCCCGGAGATGTTCCGCGCCATCCGGCAGATTGAGCCCAAGGCCGTCATCTGCGAGAACGTCCGCGGGCTTCTACGTCCATCGTTCAAGCCGTACTTCGACTACATTCTCCGCGAGCTCGCATTGCCGTTCGAGGAGCGTGACGAGAGCGTTACGTGGCAAGAGCATGACGCTGTCCTGCGGCGCTTCTTGGAGAAGGGAACCGCCTCGGCCGGCCGCCGCTATCGAGTGGCGGTGACCGCCGTCAACGCTGCGGACTACGGTGTCCCCCAGGTCAGAAACCGGATCATCATCGTCGCGTTCCGCGAGGATTTGGGCGTCGACATCGACAAGTTCAAGGAGTTGGTCGAGCCCCGGTACTCCGAACACGCTCTCTTCCGGTCAATGATCGAAGGCTCGTACTGGGAGCGCCACCCGAAGGTGCCGAAGAAGGTGCGCGATCGAGTGATGGCGAGGGTTCCCAAGGAGCTCCCCGTACCAGACGAGACGCTTCCTTGGCGCACTCTGCGCGACGCGATCGCCGGTATCGACGAGCAAAAGCCGCTCCCTCCGATCCCTCCGATGTATCTCGACCGCAAGGAACGCAACCTCGGAGGCTTCACCGACCATATTGGCTGGCCGAACGCCCGGATTTACCCTGGACACACGCCCAACGAGCTCGATCGTCCCGCCAAGACGGTCAAGGCCGGTGTCCACGGTGTGCCGGGGGGTGAGTCCGTAATGCTTCTCGACGACGGAACCCATCGCTACATGTCCGTGCGGGAGACCGCACGCGTCATGACCTTCCCCGACGATTGGAAGCTCGCGGGTCCTCGTGGAGAGAAGATGCGTCAACTCGGCAACGCCGTCCCGGTCGCCCTCGGCGAGGTCTTCGCCAGAGCCGTCGCCACGGTGCTTCATGAGGCGGAGAGAAAGTGACGGATCCAGCACGTGCCACCAAGGCTGGGCTTTGGAAGGACAAGCCGCCTCCTGACAAAGCGTGGAAATGTCGGCCTGGACAAGCCCGAGCCGCCAGTACCGCAGAGCAGGACCGTGCTGCTGGCGGACGTGAACGCCGTCTGGTCGACCTTGGGGACGGCCTGACCGCGTGCGCGTCAGTCGAGCTGAAACTCTTCGATAAGCGCAGACGGATCCGTAGCTACTTGAGATGGTCGGACAGGGGGAAGACCAAGAACAAGTACCTGGGCGAGGTCGACAAGGACACCCGCGCCGAGAACCTGGCGGAAGGGTGGAAGTTGGCGGTGGCTAAGGGTCTGGCGCGAGAAGCGCCGGAAACGAAGTCCTGGGCGAGTTCTTCAGCCGTTCGCTCCGTCATGAAGGCGAACCGCAGCCGCGACACCAAGCCGGAACTCGCTCTTCGATCGGCGGTACACGCTCTTGGACTCCGCTACCGCGTCGACCAACGCCCAATCCCTCGGCTTCGTCGTCGCGCTGACCTGGTGTTCGCCACGGCCAAGGTCGCGGTGTTCTCCGACGGCTGCTATTGGCACGGCTGCCCGGATCATCACCGCCCATCGAAGAAGAACAGCGAGTTCTGGAGCGATAAGATCCAAACCAACCAGGCCAGAGACCGCGAGACCGACCGGATTCTCGTTGATGCGGGCTGGATCGCGATCAGGGTTTGGGAACACGAGGCCCCGGGTCCAGCCGCCGAGCGGATAGCCGAGATAGTGCGTTCGAGAAGCGGGTAGCTCTCAGCTCCTGATTCGCCGCGGTCACTGCTGACAAGCGCTGCCTTCAGACAAGCGCTGCCTTCATCTTCCCCCCGGTGCCGGCATGGTCATGCGGGCCAGGCTCGGGGTAGACATAGTCCGCAGATATGACCACCGACGGCCAAGGTGAAGCTCATCCCACGGCGGATGCTTTCTCGTCTTTCGACGGCCCATCCCAGCGCGTTCAAAGTGACAGTAAGGGCGTGCATTCGCTGGTCGCGAGGGTGACGATGTCTGGTGTCGATGTACGGGCCCAGTACATAGCCAGGTACAGGTAGACACGCAGAGGTGATCGGTTTCTCGGGCGCTGCAAGCGGGTGATGATCTTGGACTCTGCCGCGAATGTTGATCATCACGGCGGGAGGCGGGGTCGGTGGTTCTGGAGACCGTAGCTGCGCCGGTTCCGGGCGTTACGGGAGTCGGGCGAGTCGATCTCGGAGATCGCCCGGGAGACGGGGCTGAACTGGCGCGCGGTGCCTGGAGGGCGGCGGCCCGGTGGCTCCTCCGGCGGCTCCGCGCTCGCGACGGCGGGGGACAGAGGATCGATCCGTTCGCGCCGGGATCGATGGCTGGTTGCGGGCGGAGGTGCTGTTGAAGGGCTCAGGACCTGGGCACGTTCTGGGAGTGCCGCCGGTGGGCGTTCGAGCACGTCGGCGGAGCCCGGCCTCGATCGTCTGTGACCGGACCAAGACCGTGGTACGGCGCCATGTCGCCCTGAGCAAGACGGTGCCGCTACATTCCGAGACGGTCGCGTTCGCCCGGACACCACGACTTCGACATCGAGGTGCTGGCCACCTACCGCCCCGGCAACGGCGGGGTGGAACGCCAGGTGCTGATCGTGCGCGACCGTGTGCTGGCAGGCCGCTCGTTCGCC
Organism: Actinomadura sp. NPDC000929; assembly: GCF_040492065.1. Classification (NCBI taxonomy): domain Bacteria; kingdom Bacillati; phylum Actinomycetota; class Actinomycetes; order Streptosporangiales; family Thermomonosporaceae; genus Actinomadura; species Actinomadura sp. NPDC000929. Next base: position 66,283 of record NZ_JBEUPA010000013.1, read on the forward strand.
TCGATCGAGGAGATGGAACGGGTGGTCCTCGCGTGGGTCCCGGTCCGCCGCCGCACGGTGCACTGCACCCACGCCGGGGTGATCGGGCACCGGACCGACGCGATCATGCCGCACTGGGCCGGTCCCGGCCCAGCAGTATCTGGTCACCGACCGGTATCCGCAGCACGTCGGCAAGGACTGCCCGGTCGCTTTCGAGGCCAACCTCTACTTCGTCCCCCGCGGTCAATGTCTTCCCCCGGCAGCTGGTCGAGGCCCGCGCATAGGCCTCGACGGTCGCCTGCACGCCACCACCGGTGACAAAACGACATCCCGCTGCTGGCGATGCACCCGCGCGAGCGTCCGGACGGGGCGACCGCGTCGTCGATCCCGAACACTGGCGCGGACTGCCCGACGGGCACACCCGCGCTACCACCACCGGCCACGGCGACACCGGGCCGGGCGACGAACTGTCGATCCGGCGGCGGCGCCACCACCAGCAATGTGCACTGGGGCCACCACTCGCCCGCTCCGACGCCGCCCGGGTCCAAGTCGGCCGCCGCCCGCTGACGGTCTACGACCAGATCACCGGCACCGGCCCCTTGACCTGGCCACCGGCGCGGACCCGCCCCAGACCACCCCCAGTGCAGCCCGAGGGGACCTCGGCGCCCTGCAGTCGATATCCAGTAGACAGGGGCACCGACACGTTGAGGGAGCTGGTCACCGCACGGATCCGCGCTGCCGCCGCCAAGCTGGCCCTGCCCGGTAGATCTTGGTGTTTGCCTGAGGTTGATCTTCAGCTGTGGGTCGATGATGTGTCGTGGTGCGACGGCATGGGTTGACCGATGCGGCGTGGCGGCAGATCAAGCCGCTTTTGCCCGCGCAGCCCGCCCGAGGTGGCCGGTGGGCCGATCACCGCACGATGTTGAACGGGATCTTGTGGAAGCCGGCCACCGGTGCTCCGTGGCGGGACCTGCCCGATCGGTACGGCAACTGGAAGACCGTGTACGAGAGGTACCGGCGGTGGGTCGCCGACGGCACCTTCGATGCGTTCTTGACTCACGTGCAGGTCCACGACGACTCGGCCGGCCGCATCGACTGGACCGTCAGCGTCGCTTCCACCATCGTGCGCGCACCAGCACGCCGCCGGAGCTCGCAAAAAGGGGAACCGGACGGGACGAGCCCGGCATCGGGGAGCAGTCAGGCGCTCGGGCGGTCACGGGGCGGCCTGACCACCAAGGTCCACTTGGCGGTCGACGGACGCGGCCTGCCGTTATCGATCGTGCTCACGCCCGGCAACGTCAACGACTGCACCGCCTTCCCGCAGGTCCTGGCGGCGATCAGAGTGCGCGGCCCGGTTCGGGCCGTCCTCGGTGTCGGCCCGATCGGGTGATCGCCGACAAGGCCTACAGCTCGGCCGCGATCCGCCGGACCCTGCGACGCCGCCGGGATCGCGGCCACCATTCCCGAACGCGCCGATCAGCAGGCCGGACGGGCCCGCCGCGGCTCGCGCGGCGGGCGTCCACCGGACTTCACCCCGGCCTCTACAAGCGCCGCAACGTGGTCGAACGCCGCATCGGCCGTCTCAAGCAATGGCGCGGCATCGCTACCCGGTTCGACAAACTCGCCCGCGACTACCGGGCAGCGATCGTCCTGGTCACAGCACTGCTCTGGATCAACACATGATCCGCCGGACACGCCCTAGTAAGCTACCTCCCTTCACCGGTACAGCCACCACCGCGGTCACACCGCCCCAAGACGGCCAACCCATCTCCCGCCTCGACGGCACTGCGGGTTGCCGCATCTAGTGCCTATGTGAGGGCTTTCGTAGCGCAACCGGCTACAGTGAGCTGGGTCAGTTGGCGGCCTGTGAGGTGCGGTACGGCTCGGCACCTCAGCTTGGCTACCGTGACCCGTTGAACGACGGTATCGGAGCCCAGACCACTCTCATCCCTCGACGCCCTCTTCTTTGGGCGGCCGGTGGAAGAGCCGGTGGAAGAACTCGTAGGTGGGGATGCCGAGGGCGAGGGGGACCGCCGCAGGCGGGTAGAGAAAGGCAAGAGCCACTACCGCCCCGGTAGTCCCGATGAGGGCCACACGCCGCGGCCAGCGCCGTCGGCGGGTCGGCTCCGGCGGGGTTTGACAACCCTCCCGGAAGGAAGGCATGTTCATCAGGCTGACCTCCGGTCGTCATAGCTGCTGGTGGTCGGTCTTTCGGGCGGCCCTCCGCTGCGATCGGAGGGCCGCTTTCCGTTTCTGGTGAGCCGATCTCCATGTCGCCCCACGAGGGTTTGCCGACGTGCCGAGCCGCCCGAAACGGAACGACGCTCTCGGCTGTACGGAGGTAGGTGTGTTCAAGCTCCGCCTTCACTCCGCGACGAGGGTGAAGCCTTATCGCATAACTCTCCTGGGGACCCGTTTACCCGGTGCCACTCGTCCGGCGGACAGGTATCTATTCTCTTCGGCAGCGCAAATCTCTTCGGCAGCGCAAAGCGACGACGCTGCCCGTGCGACATAGAGCCACACCGGCCGCACGGAGCGCCTATCGGAGCGTCGAACACTTTATCCACCGCCACCTTAGCCACACACGGCACCTCCTCTCAGGAAAATAGGCGAACTCCTCCCCCATACCGACACTGTTTCTCCTCATGCCACCGATCACTTGCCGCTACCCACAAGCCAGGGGCAAGAATATCGAAGAAAGTGAACCCGGGGATGGCGATTTGCTTATTGGTCGCTCCGCGTGTATCCGGGATGCCAGTTTCACGCGTGGAAGATATGGGTGGCCGTCTCCGCTCCCGCGGGCGATCGTCCAGGCTCGCGAGCAAGGAGCTCCTTAGCCTGGGAGTCCCGGGCGACACGGGTCATAGGGAGGAAATTCCTCCATCCATCTGGGGATAGAAGCGCTCCCGCGCCGGGCAGGCGTGGACACGACAGGCGTGTCGCAAGTAGGCGGTCCCCTCTCGCAGGCGCAACACGACCGCCAAGAGGCAGCTGTGAGTCAGCCCCATGGTGGTGGCGTGCACGCGGAGGCTGGATATCTGCGCGGCGCTGGTGTTACGGGTGATCGATAGCGTGCCAGGTGGGTCGAGCGGGGCAGCGGTCACGGCCGGGGCTAAGGGGTCGATCAGTTCGGTCAGGTCGAAGGCCCGGGTCATGGGAGCCTGGCGCAGACCCAAATACCAGGTGATCCAGCGGTGGATGATCACTCCACTGCCGCGCAGGAGATCGGCGTCGATCGTGAGGGTGAAGGCCAGAATCGCGCCGGCGGAGTCGAGCGCGACGTGACTGGGCCGAGTGGGTTCACTGTCCTCTAGTGGGGCGGCGCCCCGTTCAACGAGGTCGACCCTGCCGTCGGCGGTGATTCCCACACGGTCGTCGATCAGGCACTGTGTGACACGGGAGAGGCTGACCGGATAGCGGCGCTGGGTCTCGTGGATAAGACGGCGCTTGGAGATGGGGCCGAGTTCGGTGATGACGTCCAGGACGGCATCAATGGCGGTGCCGTAGCGGGCAGTTTCATCGTGCGGCCATTCAGCCAGACCCCAGGTACCTTCAGGACGAATCAGATGAAAGCGGCTATCTCGGCGCAGCGACTCGCGGACGGCTCGCCGGTTCCCGCCGACCGCGCCGGCGATGTCGTCGACAGTGCGAGGACTACCCTGCTCGGCGAGCCACAGGTAGGCGACGTCGCGGCCCCGCGCGTTGCGACTGACCCATGCGCCATCGTCAGTTTGGACCAGGGGACTCTTGTCGTGGGAGGCGATCTCTTCGATCGGTAGTGCGTCGGGGATCCCGAGGGCGGCGGCGCGGAAGCGGAGTTCAGCGGGCCGGTAGGGGGCGTTAGCGGCGAGTTCACTCAGGAGTGTGGCGAGCATTTTGGGCTCACGAGTCCAGAAAGCGCGCTGGACGCCGGCCCAGGTGTGGGGGTGTTGAAATCCGAGGGCGTGCAGCAACGCGTAGCGAGCCGCTCCGCCGGGATCGGGGAAGATCTCGGCGAGGGCACGGTCGGCGACAGCGACGGTGTTATGGAACAGTTCATCGAGTTGATCGCGCCAGGTCTCCTCCATGCTCTGGGCGATCATGAGCAGGTACTGGCCAGCGTCCCGGATGAGCTGGCGAGCGCGTTCGCGGGTGAGGCAATGGGCGCGGCCGATCGCCTCAAGGGTCTGGTCGCGGTGGCGTCGGACGAGCATGTCGCGTGCGCGGGCGTCCATGCTCGCCCATGCCGCCGGGAACCAGTGGGGGATGTCAGCCTGTGGGGCCGGAGGTTTGGACATTAGACACCTTCCACATGGACCACTTGCAAGCCGCAGCGCTGTCCGACACGCAGGTGGAACGCCTTGACGTCCTCAGGGACGGGCTTTTCGAAGGACGCGGCGACGCACAGGATCCAGGGGGTGGAGGCACCGTCGGCCTGTTCCTTGAGCGCGGCCCAAACCAGGTGTTTGAAGTGGTTGTAGTCGTCCACCCAGGCGAAGATCGCCTCCTCTCCTTCGTCGCCATAGACGCGCAAGCGCAGGGGTTTGATCGCCATGGTGTCCATGTCGGCGTCCCAGCCGTCTCCGAGGGCACTGGTGATCAGGTCGGTGACGGCGGCGCTGGGGTTGGGGACATGCTTGGCGAAGTTGCCGACGCCGAAGCGGGCGCGGGCGAACTCCTTCATAGGGCCGTCCTTGATCCAGACCCTGGCCTGCTCAACGGGCATGAACTCGGTGAGGCGCCCGCCGATCTGAGGGTCTTGGACCCATTGGTTGTACATCTCGGTGCGCTGCTGGAGGCTGAGGCTAGGCCAGTGAACCTTCTCGGCCTGTTCGAACAGCAGGGCGACGACCTTGTCTTGAAGTTCTTTACTGATGGCCATGTAGGTCCTCCTAGAGGGCTGGGGGAAATTGCAGGCGAACCTCATCGGCAGCGGTCTCCAAGCTCGCGGCGTCCTGGATCCAGTGGTCGAGCAGGGTTCCGGCGGTCTCGTCGTTGAATTCGACGCGGGAGCCGGAAGGCAGGCGGAGCCGTAGGTGCTCGGCTTCGGCGGCCTCCAGCGAGCGCTTGAGATCCAAGGTGGCGGCGACGCGCCGGATGTCGGTCACGAAGTCCAACACCTTGAGGGCCTTCTTTCCCGGGCTGAGTCGCAGACCGCGTCCGAGTTGCTGCACGAAGATGCGTCTGCTGTGGGTGACGCGCAGGAAGGCGATCAGGTTGACGTCAGGGACGTCAACGCCTTCGTTGAAGACGTCGACGCAGGTGATGATGGGGATGCGGCCGAGACGAAACTCATTGAGCAGGATCTGCCGGCGCTGGCGTGGCAGGCCGCTGTGCAGAAATGACGCGCGGCGCCAGGCGTTATCCGACAACGAGAGCAGGGTGGCGACACGCTCGGCGTGTTCGATGGTCTGGCAGAACACGATGGCCCGCGGGTCCGGAGTGGCGCGCCACGCCTGGCGAAACTGCTCGACGATCTCTTCGTCACGCTGGGGCAAGAACAACGCACGGTTGAGTTCCTTGATGGAGTAACCGTGCTCGCTGGCCTTGCGGACCATCTCCCAGTCAAGGTTGTCGACGAAGAGACGGTAGTCGACGGCGGACAGGTGACCTTGCGCCATTCCCTCCGCGATACCCATACGCAGACTGGGGCGACCGAACCGTGAGGTGATGTCGAACTTGTCGCCACGCCAAGGGGTTGCCGTCACACCGAATTGGTGAGCATCACAGCACAGATCCAGCAGATCCGCGAATCTTCCGTTGTCGCCGACGTGATGGGTCTCGTCGATCATGACGAGACTGGGCCGCCATCCGGCACGGACCACGCCCAAGACCGATTCGACGGTGCCGACCAAAACCCCGTCGTGGGCTGGAGCCTTGGTCTCGCCTGTGACGAGCTGTGTGGGGACGGATTTGTCCAGGTGCCGCCACAAAGCGCGTTCGAGCTGCTGGACCAGTTCCTTCATGTGCGCGACGACCAGGACCTGGGCGGTGGGGTCGGCGGTCAAGTACCGTCGGATGACCTCACCCCCGATGACGGTCTTACCAAGTCCGGTCGCCAAGACGAGCAGCGCTCGACCGTGGGACTTCAGGTCGGCCGAGATCGCGTCGGCGGCGGCGAGTTGGTAGTCGCGCAGCTCGTAACGCGCGGGGACACGTTCGGGCATCCGGTCGAAAATAGCGGCCAAGGTGGGGCCGTCCCACGCCGAGATCTTGACGCCGATGGCCTCGAGCGCGGCACGGCGTTCCTGCGCGGCCTTAGTGAGGCCGGTGTTGGTGACCAGGACCGCCTTGTCAGCGCCATAGCGGGTACGGGCCCGCTCCAGATCGTCGATGCCCTGGCGGTCCACGGGCCGGTTGGCCGACCATTTGCATTGAAAGACCCATTGTTCGCGGTCGCGGACAGCGAGCAGGTCGGCACCGCCGTCGCCGGCTCCGTCCACGATGCGCACGTCGACGAAGCCCAGGTGCCACAGTGTGCGTTCCAGGGCGTGAGGCAAGCCTCGGGGCCCACCGTCGAGCAGTGCTTGGAGGGATAGGAAGCCGCCGGTCATGCCTCGGCCACCAGTTCGTCGGCCATCAGTTGGATACTGAGCCGGGTGCGCTGCAACTGCTGGGGGCCGCGCTCGGCGGTGAAACTGAGGAGGGTGGCGATGTCGTTGAGGTAGCCGGAGACTTTGGCGACGCTGAGGCGGCGTGCCGAGGGGGAGGACACCGAGGCGTAGGGCCCGGCGAACACGTGGCCATCCATGAACGCCTCGGGCCATTCTTCCAAGAGCCTGACCACGAACAAGGGGGGGGCGTAGAGCAAGAACTCTCCGGTTTGGCCGAGCGCCTGGGTGTGAGTGACCTGCCCGTTAGCGATCATCTCGTTCTCGGTGGCGGTGAGCTCGTCGGGAGACAGATACTGAAATGCGCGACCAGGGTCGGCGTCGATCCGCAGGGCCATCATCCGGCGGACGTCGCTGAACAGTTCGCGGGCTTGGGCGAAGACCACGTCCATCCGGGGGGCGAGGTCGAGCAGGCAGCGCGCGCGCAGCAACGCGATCAACTGGGCGTGGGTAAGGTCGCTCTCCGACTTGACCTTCAATACCGCGGCGATCTCGACGAGCAGGAGTTCGGTGGGGTCGGCGCCCAGCTTGGCGAAGACCTCGTGGGCGGGATCGACGAAAGCGGTGCCGGTGCCGCCGGGGCCTTGGACCAACAGCACGGGGGTGGGCTGGGCCGCCGTGTCGCACAGCGCGACCGTGGATAGCCTGCGGGTTTCGACGCGCAGGTCACCGACGCGAGGGATCCCGAAGTCGCGGGTGAGTTCGGGGACGATAGTGGAGTCGGCGCGGTAGCGGGCGATCCGTTCCTGGAAGGTCTCTTTGGCCGATTTGACAGCGGGAAGTTCCGGCACACTGGCCGTCGCCTGGCTGGCAAGGGACGTGGCGTCGGAGGTCGCCCCAGACGTATCGGACTCGCCAATGTCAACGCCGAGTGCCTCCAGCACCGCCGCCTCATCGGGCTTGTATGGGGCGGCGCCCTCGGCCTTGGCGAGCTTGGCGGCCTTGCTGAGTTCCTCGTGGTTGACGACGGCGTCCCACCATCGTTGGTCGTCCTGGTAGTCGGCGTCGCCCCGGTGGAAAAGCTGTGCCCAACGGCGGGTTTCGTCATGAATGGGGCCCTTGCCGTCGCCGGGAATCAGGCAGCGCAGCCCGGCGGCGTTGCGGCGATAACCCCGATACAGTTGGGCTAGCGGGCTGTCGTTGACCGGGTAACCCAGCCGTTTTGCCTTCTCAGGCTGCATGGGTCCTACGCCCCGCAGGTAGTCGATGGCCGCGCGCCAGCCGCGGTCGCTGTATTCGAAGGCGTTCTTTTGGTAAGTGACAGGAACGTGGTCGAGGTGGATCTCCCCGATGAGTCGACCGCCCTGGTTGGCCAGTTCGATCGGGTACTCGGTGTCCACAGCGCCGGTGGCCGGGTCGTTGGGATTCTTCCAGTCGAACAGGCGCTTGTCCCACTGGAGGATCTTGCGGCCGTTGCGCAGGAAGTCGATCCCGAACTCGCGTTTGTGTAGGTGCCGCTGGACGCCGAGCCAGCCATGGATGCGGCGTTCGCGTAGGGTGAGCCGGTCACCGCCGCACTGCTCGCACGTGCCCTTGTCTGGCACCTGCCAATTTCCACAGTTGGTACAGGCCTCGGCGGGGTCAAAGGTTTCGTCGATGGCGATGTAGGCCGGGATCCGTTCGGCGGAGGCTCCTTGCCCGAAGGTCACGGCACGATCGTCGCCCCACCGACAGTGCAGCCGAGGCTTGACTCGCTGGCCTTGCACCCAAAGTTCGAAGGGCTTGTTGTCCAAGATCCAGGAGTAGGTGCGTCCCAGGGTCTCGCGCAGGTTGCTGGCGTTGCGGCGCAGCCAGTCCGCGCGGTCGGAGTGCAGGCCGCTGATCTCGATGCGGGTCCCGTGCTCGTTGGGGTCAGTCTTTGGTTCTTCGATGTCCTGGGCCTCGAAGTCATCGCCGATCCGATCCAGGTCGATCTCCACGCCGATCCACCGGTCGTCGCCGCGCCGAGTGGTCAGCACCCGGGTACGGCGCCCCAGCCGGGCGGTGCTGACGTTGAAGCCCATACCGAACAAGCCAAGCTTGTCGAAGCGGTCATTGCTGGACCAGCCAGCGCGGACCGATTGCTCTAGCCTGTCGTAGCTCATGCCGCGCCCGGTGTCGGAGACCTTCACGACCGCGTCAGCGAGTTTGGCTTTGGGGCTGGGCAGTGACACGGAGACCTTGAAACCTCCCGCCCAGGGGATGCCGTCGCGCTCGATCTCGGAGAAGTCGTCCAGAGCGTTGTCCACCAGTTCGGCGATGCACTGCCATTCGTCGAACTCGATCTCTCCCAGCATCCGCAGGATGCGAGAGGACGGCGTGATCTTCATCAGTCCCCTATCGCCCATACCTCATGAACACACGACCCGGCGTCACGTGGCCGCCGGGCGAGGTGATCAAGCTGACATCGATGGTAGGTGCGAGTGCCGGTCCACCGTGGCAATACTTGCTTATTCGTACAATCTGTGTTACAGAAAGTAATGTCTCGCGTGTCTCGTGCCGGTGAGCTCTTCCGCGGGACCTTCACCTCGCCCGGAAGAGGAGGCGTGGATTTGGCATAGGCGTTCGAGCCATGTGGTGGCAGTGCTGGCTACGCCCGCTTGCCCGCGCGCCCCCGATCCGTTCGGTGGGTGCCATCCGGAGCGCGATGCGCGCCGGATCACAGATACAGGCCTGGTGCGGCAAGGTCGCAAGGGTTGGCGGCCCGCTGCCATCCGTCAACTACGCCATCGAATCACCCGGGTGCTGGCGGGGGTGGATGCCGAGTCCAGTGCGGGCCTGCTTCGGCACTGATTGAATCAGGTGATCGTCACCAAGGCCTACAGTCCGGCGGTGATGCGCCGGTCACTGCGGGGTCGTGAGATCGATTTCACCATCCCCGAACGCGCCGCTCAAAAGGACGGATGGGCCCCTGCGGTTCGCTCTATGGGTGCCCGCCGAGCTTTGATTCAGCCATCCACAGACGTCGAAACGTGGTTGGGCGTTACATCGGACGACACAAGCAAAGCTGTGGCTTCGCCACCGCTTCGACGAGTGATCTATCTTCCCAGCTTGATCGTCTGACCCTCGTTTGACCCCGGACTGCGAGTGATGGCGTGACCCTGGAGATCACGCGCCGGCAGCCGAACGGGCCATCTACCTGGGATTTTACAGAGATCAAGCTTTATCTGCGGGCCGCAGAGAACGTACAATACGCCCTTCGAAATGAAGAGGTCGCAGGTTCAGATTCGGTTAATCTGAAAGGACATTTCCAAGCGGCAGTACCATTGAAGGTGTCGAGGTTTTCCGCGTGGTCAGCCGGTTAAGTTGCCGGCGGCTGGCGCGGTTTCGACGCGGAGGCATGCTGGACAGCAGGACAATGCGCTGATGGCGGCCAGTTTACTTATGGGATTCGATAGATATTCGTCGCCTTAATTGGTTCGCGATGGGGAAGTGACGGGGTGAAATAGTAGCGCAGGCGGCAATCCATGGGGCGCAGGATGTCTTTTTCCGTACGTCGCCACGCTTGCATTGCCGCGGCTCAGAGCGGCGATGCATTGGGCCCGGCGGTGGGCTCTTTGCACTGTGGTCAGCTGCTGCGGACGTGCAGGGCGTGAGGTCGACGACGACGTCAGCTGGGTCGTCTTCCCAGCGTCGAGGGATCCTTGCTCGGTGACCACGCGTGTGGCGCTGCAATCCCCGGGCCTGGCTGCTGGGCTCAGGCGGACACGTCCCTAGTTCGGCTGCATTTGGCTCTTGCAGTGGTCGACGATGCTGTGGATCTCTTTCTCGGAGACGTAGGCGTTCTGGAGGCGCATGGGCTTGCTCGCGCCCATCGGCAGGAACAGGGCGTCGCCCTGCCCGACGAGCTTCTCCGCGCCCGGCTGGTCGAGGATGACGCGGCTGTCGGACAGCGAGGAGGTCGCGAACGCCAGCCGGGACGGCACGTTGGCCTTGATCAGCCCCGTCACCACGTCCACCGACGGCCGCTGCGTCGCCAAAACCAGGTGGATCCCGGCGGCGCGGGCGAGCTGGGTGATGCGCACGACAGAGTCCTCCACGTCGCGCGGCGCGACCATCATCAGATCGGCCAGCTCGTCGACGATGACGAGCATGTACGGGTAAGGGGTGTAGACGCGCTCGCTGCCGGGCGGCGGGACCAGCTTGCCCGCCTTCACCGCCTTGTTGAAGTCGTCGATGTGCCGGTACCCCGACGCCGCCAGGTCGTCGTAGCGGCGGTCCATCTCCCCCACCACCCACTCCAGCGCCTCGGCGGCCTTCTTGGGGTTGGTGATGATCGGCGTGATCAGGTGCGGGATCCCCTGGTACATCGTCAGCTCGACCCGCTTGGGATCGACCAGGATCATCCGCACCTCGTCAGGGGTCGCGCGCATCAGGATCGAGGTGATCAGCCCGTTGATGCACGTCGACTTGCCGGCCCCGGTCGCGCCCGCGATCAGGATGTGCGGCATCTTCGCCAGGTTCGCCACCACCGTGCGGCCCTCGACGTCCTTGCCCAGCCCCACGATCATCGGATGATGCTCGTTCGTCGCGGCCGGCGAGCGCAGCACGTCACCCAGACTGACGATGTCCTTGTCGGTGTTGGGGATCTCCACCCCGATCGCCGACTTACCGGGAATCGGCGAGATGATGCGCACATCAGCGCTCTTCACCGCGTAGGCGATGTTCTTGGTCAGCGCGGTGACCTTCTCCACCTTCACCGCCGGACCCAGCTCGATCTCGTACCGCGTGATCGTCGGCCCCCGCGTGAACCCCGTCACCTGCGCATCGATATCGAACTGCTCCAACACCCCCGTCAGCGCGTTCACCACCGTGTCATTGGCCTTCGTCCGCGGCTTGGACACACTCCCGGGCCGCAACGCCGCCGGATCGGGCAGCACGTACCGGGCTTTCACCGGTGAGGTCGGTCGCCCGATACGCCTTAGTTCGCGTGCTACGGCGGCGGCGTCCGCGGGGCGGTCATCGGGAGTTTTGGCGAGCAGGGCCAGGATGAGCGCGTCCAGAGCAGCGGGGGTGTCGTGCCGCAGCGTGCGTGGAGAAGGTGCGGGACGGGCCAGGTGCTGGGCAACGATGGCTTGCAGATCGTCGCCAGGGAAGACGTACCGGCCGGTGAGCATGTGGAAGAGAGTGCAGCCGAGGGCGTACAGGTCGGCCCGTCCGTCCAGGGGCTTGCCGGCGGCCTGTTCGGGAGGCATGTAAGCGAAAGTGCCCATTCGGACGCCTGTCGCTGACAGCCCCGCAGTGGCACCCTGCAGTCTGGCGATGCCGAAGTCGCAGATTTTCACCTGCCCGCTTGGCAGCAGCATCAGATTGGCCGGCTTGATATCGCGATGCACTACCCCGGCCGCGTGCGCGGCCGCCAGCCCTTCGGCCACCTGGGCCCCGTAGTCCAGTACCAGCTCAATGGGCAGGCCGGCGGGTTGCCGTTCCAGAATCTTGCGCAGGTCCTGCCCAGTCAGCAGCTCAAGGACAAGGAACGGGTGTCCGCGTTCCTCACCGACATCGAAGACTGCAGCGATGGCCGGGTGGGACAGGCGGGCGGCGGCCCGGCCCTCGCGGCGGAACCTGCCCATCGCCTGGGCCATTTCGCTCTCATCGCGCCAGTTGGGCAGCAGAACCTTCAACGCGACAGGACGCTCCAACGACAGGTCGAGCCCGCGCCACACCTCGCCCATGCCGCCGCGACCCAGCAACGTCTCCAGGCGGTACCGGCCCGCCAATTCCAGTCCCGGCTGCACAATCCCGCCCTCATACCGTTCGTCGCCCTAGGGCCTGTTTCTTGGATCAGGTGCGTAGCCAGATGAGCAGGACAGCGACGGTGATGGTGCCGGTGAACAGGTAGCCGCGTTTGTCGAAGCGGGTCGCGACGGCTCGGAACTGCTTGAGTCGGTTGATGGCGCGTTCGACGGTGTTGCGTTGCTTGTAGCGCTCGGCGTCGAAGCCGGGCGGGCGACCACCGCGGCGTCCGCGATCGTGGCGATGCTGCCGCTGGTCGGCCGGCACGGGAATCGTGTGTGCGATCCCGCGTCGACGCAGGTAGGCCCGGTTGGCGCGCGAGGAGTAGGCCTTGTCGGCCAGCACGTGGTCTGGACGGCGGCGTGGGCGGCCCGGCCCCAGCCTTGCGACGTTGATGGCGTCCAGGACCGCGATGAACTGCGGGCTGTCACCCCACTGGCCAGGAGTGATCAGGAAGGACAGGACCCTGCACCGACCGTCGGCGGCCAGATGGATCTTGGTGGACAACCCGCCGCGGGAGCGTCCTAGCGCTTCGCCTGCCGGGCCACCTCCTCCAGCAGGGCGACCAGCTCGCACCACGACGGCTTGTCCTGGTTCGTCCCAGCCCCGTCCCCCCTTTCCGGCAAGACGGGGCGCGGCCGGTGCGGGGCGCCGGCCGCGTGCTGATGCGCCCGCTCGATCGTGGAATCGACCGACACCCGCCAGTCGATGTCCCCGGCCGCATCGGCCTGGGCGCGCACCACCGCCAGAAGCCGGTCCCAAGTCCCGTCCGCCGACCAGCGCCGAAACCGCTTGTAGACGGTGATCCACTCCCCGAACTCCGGGGGCAGATCACGCCAGGGCACACCGGTCCGGACCCGATGGCAGATCCCATTGATCACCTGCCGGTGATCGACCCACCGTCCACCCCGCCCACCGGTCGGCGGCAGCAACGGCGCCAACCGCTCCCACTGCGCATCGGTCAAGTCACCACGGCCCATCAACCCACAGTGACCCAACCAATGCCCACCGTCAGTCGATCCAAGAAACAGGCCCTAGCCGTGAGGCTCCCACCCAGCCTAGATCTCACCCGTTTCCCTGGGCAGCGGCTACGGAAGCTGAGCAACGACCAAGCCGGGTCATTTGATGCGGTCGAGGAACTTCAGGACTCGATCGGTGGCCTGGGTTGCGGCGTGTTCGTCGTGCGTTGGCAGGCTGCTGTCGGTGAACAGGTGCCTGTCGCCGGGGTAGAGGAACAGTTCGGCATCCGCCGCCGTTTCGACGAGCGCCCGGGCTGCGTCGATGTCGCCTTCCCCTGCGAAGAACGGATCCGCGTCCATGCCGTGGATCTGGACCGGGACGTCGTCGGGCCAGGCACCGCCGAACTCCGTGACCGGGAGGCACGCCTCCAGCAGCAGCGCACCCTTTGCGCCGGGGCGCGTCTGGGCCAGCTTCTGCGCCGGCAGGACTCCGAGCGAGAACCCGAGGTAGACGAGTTCAGCAGGCAGTCCCTCGGAGGCGGCGGTCCCGCGCGCGATGATCGTGCCGAATCCGACGTCCTCGGTGTAGCTCATGCCGTTCTCGAGGCTGTCGAATGTCTGCCCCTCGAACAGGTCCGGGACGTGAACGGTGTGTCCGGCCCGTTGCAGCTGCTCGGCGAACCCACGGACGCCGACGGTCAGCCCATGCCCGTGGTGGAAGACCAGCACCTCAGCCATCTCGCTCCCCTCGTGCTGCGGTGCCCGGGCGGCGCCGCAGCACGAGTATGGCCCGCGCCGACGGAGGGTCCGGACGGGCATCGCGGGCGCAGCTCCCCGCGGTGGGGGGAGCTGGCATCGAGGGGTCTTTTTACCGGCTGGACGAAGAGCCGGTCTGCCACCTTTTTCTTTACCAGTGGACTATTGGATGGTCGTGGCTAGTAGGACGGTGGCTAGGGCACCGCCTGCTGCGTTTTCCAGGATTGATTGGAGGGAGGAGCGGAGGCGTGTCAGGCGGTCGCGTTCGGGGTGGGGGGCTTGTATCTCGTTCAGGATTTCGGTGGCGTGGACCTGGAGGTTCTGCTGCTGATCGGCGGCCAGGGTCAGCACCGGGAGCGCCTGGATTATTGCTTGGGCGTAGGTGGCCAAGGCGGCCAGGTCGTCTGGGAGGGGGTGCGGTGTCTCCTGGTGCAGTTCGATGTTCCGGCCGTTCAGGACGTTGCCGCTGAGGTCGCCGCCGATGCTGCCGATGTGCAGGTTGTTGCCTTCCCCCATGGTGTCTCCCCTCATGTCGCGGACGGGTCTGGGCTCGGCTGGACGGTGGGGCTCTCTGGCGGCAGCGCTTCCGCATCAAGATCCCATTGAATGCCCCACGGCCGACCGGGGACGGGTACGCGGATATAGGCGGAGCGCGACATGTAGTCGGGCAACCGGATGTCGATGGAGAAGTGGCAGCTCTGGTCTGGACGGAGCTGCCGCGGGCAATCTATCGGCTTGACGATGAAGTACTGTCGGTCTGGTCCGTCCACCTTGTAATTTGCTATATCGCCGTTGCCCCAGCACCTTTCCCAGCCTGGGTACGACTTCCAGGTGATGCTGCGTTTGAAGGGCTTCCATTCGGATGATTCCGGCACCTGGAAGGTGAGAATGTCACCGAGCTCGAACGTGTGCGACTTCGTGGCGCACGACGGGGAGGGAGGGGGTTTCGGGTCGGGCCCCGGGTCGGGTCCGGCGGGTGGGGGGTCGCCTCTCCTGGTCGGGTCGTCGCCGTTGGGGGGCGGGGTCTTTCCTTCGTCCTGTCCTGGAGGTCGGAACCTCGTGTGACGGCCTTGTGGTGAGGAGGGCGAGGACTCGACGATCTGGGGCTGTGCCGCTTTCTCTCCGGAGAGGGGCGTCGGGGACCGCATGCCCATGTAGCCGATTCCGCCGACCACCGCGGCGACGCCCGTGGCGGCGGCTATGCCGCTGACCGCGGGTTTGGCCAGCAGGCGCTGCGTCGTGCCCTTCGATTTCGTGACGGTTTGGGCCGCATGCCCTGCCAGGGCCTTGTGCGCCAAGATCGCGGTCGCCGCTGCCCCACCGATCGCCGCCCCTTTGCCTGCCGCCTTCAACCGCGCTGCCTGCTCGTTCTTGAAGTACGACTCGTCTTCGGTCGAGCCGAGGGCCCGTGCGGCTCGCAGGCCCAGGGAGAGCACTTCGGTCCAGGACCCCCAGTGGAGGGAGAGTGCCAACCTCGGTGCGGCGGCTCGGGCGAGGTCGCGGGCTGGTGCGTGTGCCTCGGCTTCCAGGGCGGCCCGTAAAACCCGGACGATCAGGGGGGCTACGTCGCTGGTCTCTGCGATCGACGCTCGCTTGGCCCAGTCGGCCAGCCGCGCCGCACACCCGGCGGCGTCGAATTCGCTGCCTGCCAGCGCGGCCACCTCGGTCGCCGCTTTGTCGGTCGTCGTGTAGCCGAGTGGTCCTTCGCTTGCCAGCCGGGCATGTTCCAGCATTGACAACGCTTCGGCTGCGTCGCCAGGCCTCCCGGCCCTTGCAGTGGGGTCTGCCGAGGTCGCGGCGCTACCGGCTGAGGACGAGGTCTCACCGTGGTCCTGGTGGGCGTCCAGTGCAAGGGCGGTGAGCAGGGGGAGCGGGACTGGGACGCCGTCGACCGCGCACAGTAGGCCCAGGACGGCGCGGGCGGGTGCGTTGAGCGCGGCGGCGAGTGCTTCGGTGAGGGCGCCCGGGTCGAGGGAGGAGTGGAGGCCGTCCGCCCGCATGGTCGCGGCCGCGCGTACCAGGGCGAGTGGACGGCCCCCGATGGCGCGCCGCAGTTCGTCCGCGGCGGCGAGCTCGTCGTCTCGGAGGTCGCGGCCGAGTTTCCGGACGAGAAGGTCTCGTGCGGCGTCTGCGTCCAGGCCGAGCAGTTCGAGTGCGGTTCCCTCGCCGAACAGCAGGCGCGTCGGGCCGGCTACTGCGATGTCACAGGACGGGACGGCGGCCAGGAGATCGGCCAGGTCGGTGCTCGCTCCCGCATAGTCGTCCAGGACGAGCAGGGCTTCGATCGACGACATCAGCCGGACCATGACGTCCTGGGCGGGCCGGTATCCGGAGATGGCGTAGCACGCCTTGAAGACTTCCTGGATGACGTCTTCCACAGGCACGTCGGCGACCGGCAGGTAGACGACGGAGCGGCCTGCCTTGGCCTGCCTGGCGGCGAGTTCGCACAGCAGCGTCGTTTTCCCGGAACCGCGCTCACCGTAGACCTGGACGCGGCCGCGGTCGGCGAGCCCTTCTTCCAGCACATGCAGTTCTCGGTCACGCCCCAGGGGTTTCTCAGCACGAGGCAGAGGGCGACCGTGAGGCTTTTTGCGCGGGGCGGGGTCGGCTGGTGTGCCGACGTAGTTGACCGTGGAGCCGGGGCCACTGACGACGAGGGCGTGGTCGCCGTTCACCACCGTCCCGCTGAGGTCCCCGCCTATCTCTGAAATTCTTATTTCTCCCATGATTCCCCCGTCCGTGCTCACGCGAAATGTACTGAGCAGCGGCTTCCGAGGGCCAAGACCTGTTGTCTATGCGGCTATAGAACGTATCTATATGGCGCCTGCGGCACGCAGTTCCCGGACGGTTCGTGCGGCGAGTTCGCAGAAGACCTCCGGAAGGCCCTCGTCGGAGCGCCGTCGGGCTGCGATCGTGACCGTCGGGGAGAGTCCGGTCATCGGCAGGGTCTCGATCCCTGAGGGCGCCAGGGTGTCGCGCAGCGCGAACGGCCCGGGGCAGGGGACGCCGTTCAGCCGGATGGAGAGCGCGGCGGCGGCGACGGTGTCCACCGGCTCGCCGAGGAACCGCGCGTCCTCGTGGTTCCGCTCCTCGTAGAAGGTCCACCAGCGCTGCGCGGTCAGGGGGACGCTGTCGGCGATCGCGACGAAGGCGGCGTCGATGACGTCGTCGAGCGTGAGCGTGCCGGCTTCTGCCAGCGGGTGTCCGGCCGGCACCAGGACGGCACGGGGTTCGTCGTCGACGAGGACTTCCCAGTCGAGCCGCTCGGGGTCGACGGGGAGGCGGATCAGGGCGACGTCCACGTCTCCGTCGAGGAGCGGCCGGTCCAGTTCGTTGAGTTCCAGGGCCCGCCAGGCCGTCCGCACTTCCGGAAACGCCGCTTTGAACGCGCTGATCACAGGCACCTGGACGTCTCCCGGCAGGGGACCGGCGATTCCGATGCGCAGGGTGCGCGGGCCGTCGGCCCGGTGGCGGGCCGCCGAGACCGCGTCAGCGGTGGCGGCGAGGATGGCGACGACGTGTTCGTAGAAGACCGCTCCGGACGCTGTGGGTGCGATGCCGCCCGGCTCCCGGACGAGCAGCGTCGCGCCCACCTCGCGTTCGAGGACGCGGATCTGCTGGCTGAGGGTCGGTTGCGATATGTGGAGTGCCTGGGCCGCCCGGGTGAACGAGCCTTGCTCGACAACCGCTAAAAAGTACCGGAAATGCCGGAGTTCCATCTCGTCTCCAGAAGGCGCCGCCCGATGTCGGCAGAGTGATTCTACGATTCGGCTCCTCCGGCTCCGGAGAGCAATGGAGGTTTGTCCGGCAGTGGCCGTCTCCCGTCCGCGAGAGACCTTTGATCATCAACGGGCGTGATCTCGCCATTGCGGTTCCCGTAGGGTGCCGGGTGTGGACTGGGTTGAGCGGGTTACGGGGGTCCGCAGGTGGTCGCGAGGTGGGGAGCGGGCGCCGCATAAGCCTTTGCTGTTGTTGTACGCGCTCGGGCACTTTCAGCGGTGCGGTGATGCGCCGATCTTCTACAGCGAGGTCGAGGAGCACCTCGCCGGGCTTCTGCGGGAGTTCGGGCCGCCCCGGAAGACCAGTCCCGCATATCCCTTCCACTATCTGACCAGCGACGGTTTGTGGGAGGTGCGGACCGCCGATGGGGGCGGCAGTCCGGGACCCGGCGTCGGCGGCCTGCGGGCTCAGGCCGCGCGGGGGCGGCTGACCGGGGAGCTGGCGGCCGCGCTGCGGGATGATCCGCGGTTGTTGCCCCAGCTTTGCCGCGCCATTCTGGACGTCAACTTCGAACCCTCGCTGCATGACGACATCTGCGCGGCCGCCGGGATCGACCTGGAGTCGATCGAGGCCGCGGGCGCGGTGATCCCGCGGCGGCGCGACCGGGCCTTCCGCGAGCAGATCATGGTCGCCTACGAGTACCAGTGCGCGTTCTGCGGCTATGACGGCTGGCTGAACGGGACCGCGGTCGGGCTGGACGCCGCGCACGTCCGATGGTGGGCCTTTGACGGGCCCGACGACATCACCAACGGCATCTGCCTGTGCGCACTGCACCACAAGCTCTTCGACAAGGGCGCGCTCGGCATAGCCGAGGATCGGCGGGTCACCGTGTCGGTGCACTACGTCGGGCGCGGTCCGGCCGCCCGCCATCAGGTTCACGCTCTGGCCGGACGCCCGATCAGCACGCCGCAGAAGGCCTTTCCGGACGTGGATGACCAGCACATCGCCTGGCACGCCCGCGAGGTCTTCCGCTCCCCTGCCCGGGCGGCGTGACGCAACTCGGGGCCCGCGCACACCGTCTGCCGCCCCGGTTCGAAGCGTCAGCCGGGTCGTGCCCTCGCGGTCCTAAGGGACGGGCTGCATGGCTCGGTCAAGTGAGGGTAGAGCGGCTTTGACCGTAAACGGCTGAAAGGGCGGGTTTCATGGTTATTGTCGCCATCGTGGGCGTCTGTGCTGTTCTGCTGGTTCTGGCGTTCCTGCTGCCGAGGTTGTCGCGGCATCCGCAGCGAGGTACCCAGCGCGCGCTGGGGGTGGGGTCACGTGCGGGTTCTTCCGCTCCGGGCGGGCTCGGGCGGCTGCTGAGCAAGCCGTTCCGCAGCTCCTCGCGTGCCGTCGGCCGCAGCGGGGACGCCGGGCGGCGCGCTCGCGCCCGCTCCCCGTTCTGATTCCCAGCCCGTAGCCGTGGCATCCTTCGCCGCCCGTCTCCCAGCTGAGGCGGGCGGCAGCCCTTTTTGAGGCGCGGTAGCGGTCGGGGCCGGCTCGGCGGTTCAGCGGGGACGGCTTCGTGGCCTTGCGCGGTGAGGTTCAGCGCAGCGGGGGCCGCCGGCGGGGGCTGACGGCCGTCAGCCGCCCGATCCTTTGCGCGCTTCCGTCCGGGAGGCCGGTGATTTCACCGATGCTCTCCGGGAGGGCGAGGTTCAGACTCCGGGGCGTTGGCTGTCCCACCCCTGGAGGTTCCATGAGAAAGGTCCTCGGTTCCGTCGTCGCTTTGCTCGCGGCACTGGCGGCGTTCGGATTCGGCCTCGCGCCGGCGCAGGCGGCCGGGCCGCGGCCCGTGGTGTTCGTGCACGGGTACACCGGCAACGCGTCCAACTGGGTCACCGCCATGTCGGTGTTCCGCGCAGCGGGCTACAGCAGCGACCAGCTGTTCGCCTACGAGTACAACTCCTACGGCGACAACAAGCAGAACGCGGCGGGGCTCGCCTCCTACGTGAACCAGGTGAAGTCGCGGACCGGCGCCTCCCAGGTCGACATCGTCAACCACTCCATGGGCGGTCTGGTCAGCCAGTACTACCTGAAGGTGCTGAACGGGAACCCGAACGTCGCGCACCTGGCGTCGATCGCGGGCGCCAACCACGGGACGACGTACGCCACCGCCTGCACGGCCTTCGAGACGTGCCGGCAGATGCTCCCCGGGTCGACGTTCATCCAGCAGATCAGCGCGGGGGACGAGACGCCCGGCAGCACGCAGTACGCCACCTGGTACTCGCCGTGCGACGGCATCATCATCCCCTACACCAGCACCCGCCTGGACGGCGCGAACAACCACTACGTGGCCTGCCAGACCCACCTCGGCTACCTCGCCGACGCGGTGGTGCTCGGCGCCATCGCCCAGTTCACGAAGAGCTGACGCCGGCGGCGGACATAACGGGCGGGAGGGACGACCTCCCGCCCGTTCCGTTTGGCGCCGCGAGGCCCGGCGCAGAAATCCCGGTGAGGGCGAGGGGGAGCCGGCTCATGGAGAAGCTCGTTGGGAAGCCCGTGGCGGCTTGCCTGGTCTGCCTGGGACTGCTCGCCTGCCATGCTCGGCCCGCCACGGGCAGCGGGCCGCCGCCGGCCCCGAAGGGCGGCGGATCCGCCGCGCCGGGACCCCTCAGCGGAAAGGTGATCGTGCTCGATCCCGGGCACAACGGCGGGAACGCGGCCCATCCGGAAGCGATCAGCCGGCCGGTGTGGGTCGGGAACGGCCGCAAGGCCTGCAACACGACCGGGACCGCCACCGCGGACGGTTACGCCGAGCACGCCTTCACCTGGGACGTCTCGAACCGGCTGGCGAAGGCGCTGCGGGCCAGGGGCGCCAGGGTGACGCTGACGCGCGGCAGCGACGCGGGGGTGGGGCCCTGCGTCACGGAGCGGGCGGCGATCGGGAACCGGGCGCGCGCCGACGCGACGCTGTCGATCCACGGCGACGGTGCGGCGGCGGCCAGGCACGGCTTCCACGTCATCCTGCCGATGCCCGTGGGCGGGAACAGGGGGATCGTCGCCCCGTCCGCCCGCCTGGGGACGGCGATCCGCGACGCCTACCGGTCGGGGACGAGCATGCCCTACGCCGACTACCTCGGGAAGGACGGGCTCGATCGGCGGGACGATCTCGGCGGGCTGAACATGTCCACCGTGCCGGCCGTCTTCATCGAGTGCGGGAACATGAAGAACCCGGGGGACGCGGCCAAGATGTCGAGTGCCGCGTTCAGGCAGATCATGGCCGAGTCCCTGGCCGAGGGCTTCGAGGACTACCTCCGCTGAGTTTGCCCGTTACTGGGATTGTTCGGGACGTCTCCGGCTAGGTCAGTCACGACGAGGCACACCGGACGAACGGACGATCGCCATGAACCGCAGGCGCGGACGGAGCGCGTCGCCGCCCAACTGGGAAATGCTGCTTGGGCTGGTCGCCACCGGCTTCATCATCTACGTGTGGGTGTGGGCGGCGACGCAGGGCGGCCCGCCCTTCTGGTAGCGGCGGCCCGTCCTTCCGGTGGCCGCGGGGCCGCCCCTGCGTCTCGCTCATCGCTCCAGGAGCGTCCTGAGGGACTTCGCCACCTCCGCGGGCGCCTCCTCTGCCATGAAGTGGCCGCACGTGACGGTCTCATGGCGGAGATCGGCCGCCCATGCGCCCCACAGCGCGGTGGCGTCGTAGCCGAGGGCGGCGCCCCAGTCCTGCTGGAGGACGGTGACGGGCATCCGCAGGCGGTTGCCCGCTTCCCGGTCGGCCGTGTCGTGGTCGACGTCGATCCCGGCGGACGCGCGGTAGTCCGCGACGATCGAGGGGACGGCGGCGCGGCAGGCGTCCAGGTAGGCGGCGCGGACGTCGGGCGGGATCGCGGACGGGTCGTTCGTCCACGCGTCGAGGAAGTGGCCGAAGAAGGCGTCCGGGGCGCCGGAGATCAGCTGCTCGGGGAGGCCGGGCGGCTGCGCCATCAGGTACAGGTGGAAGCCGACGGCGGCCGACGCGCCGCGCATGACGTCCCACATGTCCAGGGTCGGCAGGATGTCCAGGCAGGCGAGATGGGTGATCGTGCCGGGGTGGTCGAGGCCGGCGCGGAACGCGACGTGCGCGCCGCGGTCGTGGCCGGCGAGGGCGAAGCGGTCGTGGCCGAGGGCGCGGGCGAGCGCGACGGTGTCGGCGGCCATGGTCCGCTTGGAGTAGCCGTCGGACGGTTTGTCGCTCTCGCCGTACCCGCGCAGGTCGGGGACGATGACCGTGTGGTCGGCGGCGAGGTCGCGGGCGACGTGCCGCCACATCAGGTGGGTCTGCGGGAAGCCGTGCAGCAGGACGATCGGGGGGCCCGATCCGCCGACCGCCGCGTTGAGGGACACGCCCTCGGCGACGGGGACGCGCTGGTAGTCGAAATCGCTGATCGTTGGCATGCGTCCCAGGCTGCCGGGCGCGGATGAGCATCCGATGAGCGCGCTATACCGTGAGGGCGTGGAGGTCCTGTTCGGGGTGCTGGGGCCGGTGACGGCCTGGGACGGGCACGGGGACGCGATCGCCCTGAAGGGGCCTCGGCACCGCGCCGTCCTGGCCCGCCTGATCGTCGCGCGGGGGCGCGTGGTGCCGGTGTCCCGGATCGTGGACGATCTGTGGGTCGATCCGCCGTCGGACGCGGTCGGCGCCGTCCGCACCTTCGTGGCGGCGCTGCGGCGCGTCCTCGAACCGGATCGCCCGCCGAGGACGCCGCCCCGGCTGCTGGTCACCGAGGGTCCGGGCTACGCGCTGCGCGCCGGGCCCGAGGCCGTGGACGCCTGGCGTTTCGAGCGGGTCGTGGCCTCGGACCGTCCCCCCGCCGAACTGGCCGTCGCGCTGGACGAGGCGCTGGGCTGGTGGCGCGGCCCCGCCTACGCCGAGTTCGCCGAGGAGCCGTGGGCGCGGGCGGAGCACTCCCGGCTGGCCGAACTGCGGCTGCGCGCCGTCGAGCGGAAGGCCGAGGCGCGGCTGGCGCAGGGCCTGGCCGCCGAGGCGATACCGGATCTGGACGCGCATGTCGCCGACCATCCCTGGCGCGAGGACGCCTGGCGTCTACTGGCGCTCGCCCTCTACCGGACCGGCCGTCAGGGCGACGCACTGGCCGTCCTGCACAGGGCCCGCGGCCTTCTGGTCGAGGAACTGGGGTTGGACCCCGGTCCGACCTTGCGCCGCCTGGAGGAGGACATCCTCCGCCAGGCCGACCACCTGGAACCCGCCCGGGACGCGGCGTCGCGCGTGTGGGCCCAGGCGGCCGAGGCATACGACCGGACGGTCGCGTCCGGTGCGCGTGCCCGGCTGGAGTCGACGGTCGGCCTGCTGCGGAGCCTCGCGGTGACCGGTGCCGGGGGCCTGGAGGCGGCCCGGGAGCAGCGCCTGGCGGTCGTCACGGCGGCCGAGGAGCTGGGCGACGCGGAGCTGACCGCCCGGGTGATCGGCGCGTTCGACGTCCCGGCGATCTGGACCCGGTCGGATGATCCGCGCCAGGCGGCCGGAGTGGTGGCGGCGGCGGAGCGCGCCCTCGCCGGGCTGCCGGAGGACGGGCACGAGGCCGCGCGGGCCCGGCTGCTGGCCACGATCGCGCTGGAGTCGCGCGGCGCCCGCGACGACCGGGCGCGCGAGGCGGCGCGGGCGGCCGTGCGGGTTGCCCGCGAGTTGGACGATCCAGCGCTCCTCGCGTTCGCGCTGAACGGCGCGTTCATGCAGGCGTTCGACCGGGCGGGGCTGGCGCCGCGGCGGGACGGGATCGGCGCGGAGCTGGTGGACGTGTCGGCGCGCAACGACCTGTCGAGCTACGAGGTGCTCGGTCATCTCGTCCGGGTCCAGGCCCGCGCCGCGCTCGGCGACTTCGGCGCGGCCGACCGGCACGCGGACGCCGCCGACCGCCTCGCCGAGCGGCACGAGCGCCCGCTGGTGGGCGTGTTCACGACCTGGTACCGGGCTCTGCGGCTCGCCGCGTCCGGCGAGGCGTCGTTCGAGGAGGCCGAGAGCGCCTACCGGGCCGCGGCCGCGCACATGGAGGGCTGCGGAATGCCCGGTCTGGAGGAGGGGTTGCTGCCGCTCGCCCTCCTCTGCCTGCGCGTCCAGCACCGGCTGCCCGCCCAGACCGGGCCCGCCGACTGGGGGCCGTACCTGCCCTGGGCCCGGCCTCTGGTGCTGCTGGCGCGCGGACGACCCGGCGAGGCCGCCGCGGCGCTGCGGGACGTCCCCGACCCGCCACGGGACCTGCTGTTCGAAGCCCTGTGGTGCCTCACCGGGCAGGCCGCCATCGCGGTGGGCGACCGGCCGGCGATGCGGCGCGCGCACGACGAACTCGTCCCGGCCGCGGGCGAACTGGCGGGCGCGCAGAGCGGGCTGCTCACCCTGGGCCCGGTCTCCAGGCACGTGGACGACCTCGCCGCCGCCCTCACCGAATGACCGGCTGTGCGCACGCCCTCGCCCGGCAGGGTTTACCTGGTGCAGACCTTCCTCTGTCCCCCGCCGGGTAGGGCGCCAGCGAGAGCGGGTGAGAGGAGACAGGCGTCGTGACGGACGTTGCGAGCATGGGGCCACAGCCGGGGGACGACCGTCCGGTGCTGACCAACCGGCAGGGCCACCCGGTGTACGACAACCAGAACCAGCGCACGGTGGGCTCTCGGGGCCCGGCCACCTTGGAGAACTATCAGTTTCTGGAGAAGATCAGCCATTTCGACCGGGAGCGCATCCCGGAGCGGGTCGTGCACGCGCGCGGCGTGACGGCGTACGGGTTCTTCGAGGCGTACGGGAAATGGGGCGACGAGCCGATCGCGAACTACACCCGTGCCAGGCTGTTCCACGGGGAGGGCAAGCGCACTCCCATCGCGCTGCGGTTCTCCACGGTCATCGGCGGGCGCGACTCGGCGGAGACGGCGCGGGACCCGCGCGGGTTCGCCATCAAGTTCTACACCGAGGACGGCAACTGGGACCTCGTCGGCAACAACCTGGCGGTCTTCTTCATCCGGGACGCCATCAAGTTCCCCGACGTCATCCACGCCCTCAAGCCCGATCCGGTGACGTTCCGGCAGGAGCCGGCGCGCATCTTCGACTTCATGTCGCAGACGCCTGAGTCGATGCACATGCTCGTCAACCTGTTCAGCCCGCGCGGGATCCCGGCCGACTACCGGCACATGCAGGGATTCGGCGTGAACACCTACAAGTGGGTGAACCAGACGGGCGAGACCAAGCTCGTGAAGTACCACTGGATGCCGAAGCAGGGCGTGCGCAGCATGACGGCGGAGGACGCCGCCGCCGTGCAGGCCGACGACCTCGGGCACGCGACGAAGGACCTCCACGAGGCCATCGACCGCGGGGAGTTCCCGGAGTGGGAGCTGGTCGTCCAGATGATGGACGACCATGAGCACCCGGAGCTGGACTTCGATCCCCTCGACGACACGAAGGTGTGGCCGGAGAACGACTTCCCGCCGAAGCCGGTCGGGCGGATCGTCCTCGACCGGAACGTCGAGGACAACTTCGCCGAGAACGAGCAGATCTCGTTCGGCACCGGCGTCCTGGTCGACGGGCTCGACTTCTCCGACGACAAGATGCTCGTCGGGCGGACGTTCTCCTACAGCGACACGCAGCGCCACCGGGTCGGCCCGAATTACCTCCAACTGCCCGTCAACCGGGCCAAGGGCACCCATGTCCGAACGAACCAGCGCGACGGGCAGATGGCGTACCACGTGGACGCCGGAGGGGCGAACCCCCACGTGAACTACGAGCCGTCCATCACCGGGGGCCTGCGCGAGGGCGAGTACCCGACGCACGACGAGCAGGGCCCGGAGATCACGGGCCGCCTCACCCGCAAGCGCATCGCCCGGGCGAACGACTACAAGCAGGCGGGCCAGCGCTACCTGCTCATGGAGGAGTGGGAGCGCGACGACCTGGTGCGCAACTTCGTCGAGCTGATCTCGGAGTGCGCGCGTCCCGTCCAGGAGCGCATGGTGTGGCACTTCCTGCTCGCCGAGGACGATCTCGGGCTGCGCGTCGGCCAGGGGCTCGGCATCTCCGCCGACGACGTCAGGAACCTCGGCCCGCTGCCCGGGCAGGACCTCACCGACGAGGACCAGCAGCGGCTGAAGAACCTCGGCCAGAACGGTCCGCGGGACGTCGACGGCCTGAGGATGACGCACTGCGTGCCGAACGAGAGGGCCGTCCGGCGGCGCTAGTTCTCGGAGACGAGGGTGCGGAGGCGGCGCGTCCCGGCGTGCCGCCCGGCCCGGCGGTGGCCCTCGACGGCGGCCTGGACGATGCGGCCCTCCGCGCTGAACGCCTGCTCCATGACCGTGACGTACTCGGCCGTGGGCGGGTAGAGGCCGGCGGCGGCGCCGGCCGTCCGGCGGATCAGGACGCGGGCGCCGGTGCGCAGCGCGGACTCGAAGTGCCGGACGTCGTGCCCCGCGCGGGCCTGGCTGGCGCCGAGGGCGCGGAACGCGTCGAGCACGGCGGCCGTCTCGCGGGCGCCGGTGTAGGCGGCGAGGGCGTCCCGGACGAGGGCGAGGATCTCGCGCGCCCGCAGGTGCGTGTAGGCGGGGACGCGCTCGGCGATCTCTCCGGCGACCTCGGCGGTGATCTCGTCGAGGCGGTCGGCGAGGAACTGGTCCAGAGTGGGCTGCATGGCGCGTCCCCTCTCGTTGCTCGTCCCCGGGGGCGACCGGGAGCGTGGGCCGAGAGCACACCGATCCAGGCGGATGCGGTGAGATTATGTTACCGGCGCGTAGGTCAGATCCGCTGCCCCCTTTTCCGAAATGTCGTTAAGCGGGGTTGGCGGCCCGCCCCTCCGTGGCCAGGAGGACGACCGTTTCCCCGTGCCCGGACGCGAGGAGCGGGCGGCGGTCCGGCGCCAGCGCGGCACGGGCCCCGGCGAGGGAGGCGGCGCCGCACGGCCCGGCCGCGACCCCGAGGCGGGCCAGGTCACGCGCGGCGCGGGCCGTGGACGCGTCGGTGACCGCTACGGCGGCGTCCAGGCCGGCGCGTAGGACGGGCCAAGCGAGAGTCGACGGAGTTGCGCAGTTCAACCCCGCCATGGTGGTCGGCCGTGTCCTGACGGTCAGCGGCCTGTCCTGGTGGAGGCTCGCCAAGACGCAGGGCGCCGCATCGGGTTCGACGGAGAGCAACGTGGGAGCGGACCGTCCAGAGCGGTAGTGAGTCACAGCCGCCTGGGCCAGCGACCCCACCCCCACTGGAATGGCCACAAGGCCCGCTGGGGCGGCCCCCACCTCGGCGAGTTGTTCGTCTATCTCGCTGAAGAGGGTGGAGTAGCCTTCGACTATCCATTGCGGCACGCGTTCGTAGCCCGGCCATGCGGTGTCCTGGACGAGCAGCGCCGACGGGTCGGCGGCCGCGGCGTCGGCGGCGGCCCGCACCGCCTCGTCGTAGGACGCCGGTATCTCGGTCACGGCCGCGCCCTCCGCCTTGATCGCCGCCACCGCCTCGGGGTGGACGCCGTGCGGGACGCAGACCTCCGCTGCCAGCCCCAGCAGCCGGGCCATCGCCGCGACCGCGCGGCCGTGGTTGCCGTCCGTCGCCGTCACGAGCCGGACGTCCGGCCGCGCCGACCGCAGATCGGCGAGGGACGTCCCGCCGGGCGCGAGGCCCAGCCGGTCGCAGAGCGCCCGGTGGACGCCCCACGAGGCGCCGAGGATCTTGAAGGCGGGCAGGCCGAGGCGCGCCGACTCGTCCTTGACGAACACCCGCCGGGCGCCGAGTTCGGCCGCCAGAGACGGCAGCTCGACAAGCGGCGTCGCGGCGTGGCCGGGAAGCGTCCGGTGGAAGGCGGCGACGTCGCGCGGCGCGGGCGGGCACGTCCAGTCGCGCGCGGCCGGACGGGCGAACCAGGACGAACGGGCTAGCGAGGCGGGGGCCGTGACCATGGCGAACACCGTCCCGCGCCGGACTCCGATCGGTCCAGCGAATGTTTCCGAGCGATAATCGTCATCCGAGCCGATGAATGGAGCGGCCATGCTGGACCTGCACCGGCTCCGGCTCCTGCGCGAGCTGAAGCACCGGGGGACGCTCGCCGCCGTCGCCGAGGCCCTCTCCTACAGCCCGTCCTCGATCTCGCAGCAGCTGTCCGTCCTGGAGAGGGAGGCCGGGGTGCCGCTGCTGGAGCCGGTGGGCCGCCGCGTCCGGCTGACCGCGCAGGCCGAGATCCTCGTCGCGCACACCGAGGCCGTGCTGGAGCGCCTCGAACGCGCGGAGGCCGACCTCGCCGCGTCCCTGCACGGGATCACGGGGGTGCTGCGGGTCGCCGCGTTCCAGACGGCCGCGCTCGCGCTCGTCCCCGACGCGCTCAGCGCGCTGCGCGACGCCCACCCGCGGCTCCGGATCGAGATCACGCAGCGGGAGCCGGAGAGCGCCCTGCCCGCCCTGCTCGCGCGCGACTTCGACCTGGTGATCACCGAGGAGTACCCGGGCGACCCGAGCCCCCGCCCGGCGGGCGTCGACCACGAGGAGCTCGGGACGGACGAGATCCGCCTCGCGCTCCCCTCGCCGTCGCCGGACGCGGGCCTGCGCGACCTGGCGGAGAGTCCCTGGGCGATGGAGCCGGAGGGCACGGCGTCCCGGCGGTGGGCGACGCGGCTGTGCCGGGAGGCGGGCTTCGAGCCGGACGTGCGCTTCGAGTCGACCGACCTGCTGCTGCATCTGCGGCTGGTCGAGCGCGGCCACGCCGCCGCGCTGCTCCCGGGCCTGGTCTGGCAGGACGGCCCGCCCGCCGTGCCCGTCGTCGAGCTGCCGGAGGAGCACCGTACCCGCCGCCTGTTCACGGCGTCCCGCCGGGGAAGCGGCTCCCATCCGGCCGTACGCGCCTTCCGCAAGGCCCTCGCGGACGCCTTTTCGTCCCGTTCCTAAGGCCTGCTCAGGGGTGACCCGGGGGGAGAACTCCACCCCGGATCGGGGTTTTCCCCTATGGCGATGAATCCGCGGGGAAGGCAGAGTCGTTATCAGCAGAAGGGTGACAAGGAAGTCTCCCGCAGGAAGAAGGCACTCCGATGTCGACCATGCCGAGCCTCACCTCGATGAACGCGTCCGACCTCGCCGAGATCCTGTTCACCTCCCCGCTGCAGGAGTCCGACCGCCCCTCCGCCGAGCAGGTCCGCACCACGATCAACGACCGTTTCGGGGCCTGCGGCGGGGACGTCTCCCGCTGGACCGCCGCCGTCGCCCAGGAGGCCGGCGACCATCCGGACGCCTTCCTGGCCCGGATGCGCTGGGCCCTCACCAGCGTGTACGCGGCCTACCCCGACCTGACCACCGCCGCCTGATCCGGGAGGGATCATGCGTTCACCGTTCGCCGACCGCCGCGAGGACATCCTTCCCCGCTCGCTCGCCGACCTGCTCGCCGCCGAGGCGTCCCGCGCCGAGGACGAGGCGCCCCGGCGCCGGCAGCGCCGCACGACGACGGCGCGGCGCGCCACGTAGCCGCCGCCGTCCGGCGCCTCCCGGATGATCGGCCCGGCCCGCCGCATGGGCCCGCGGGCCCGGCGAGACCCTCTCCACGTATTGGGGCCCGGCCTGAGCCGGACGGGGCCCTAGGGCCCTGAAGTGCGGGACCCGATTCTTCCTAGCGTGTTCTCACCTGGAAGAACGCGCGGAGGGACGGGACTCGATGAGGCGCCGAATTGTCGACATCGCCGCAAGCGGTGCAGTGTGCAGCGTCATGACGGCTGCTCTGATGTTCTTCTCGGGTCTCCAGGGACACGGGGAAACGGCGAGCCGCGCCTCGGACACCGAGGCCAGGGCAGGTTCCAAGGTGCAGGTGAAGACCGCACCGTCCTCCCAGCTCCAAGAAGCGAAGAAGAATTGCGTTCTGCGTGCCTGGCGCCCGTCCATCAGAGGGAAGGGCACGTCCGCCCAGGTCGTCGGCTACGGCAGCATCATCTGCGACAAGCCCGGATACATCGCCTTCGAAGTGTCGCTCTGCCAGCGCATTCCGGGCGACCGCTGGGCCTGCAACACGAGTCAGAACTCCCTCACCGTCAGGAAGTGGGGGTCGTATCTCCAGGCCAAGGCGACGATTCCGTGCGACCAGACCTCGGGCAGGGAGACCTACCGGACCGCGGTCGTCGGCGATGTCGTCGAGGGCTGGGACGAGCATCGAGAGAAGAGCGGGGAGGCACGGCTCCACTGCCCCGGCTGAGCAACGACCATGCGGCCCCGGCTCGGTTCGTCCGGCCAGGGCCGTCCCGGCTTCCGGGCCGCCCGAAGGGTCAGTGGCGCGACTTGGTCTTCTTGACCGTCTTGTGCTTGGACGACTTCTTCTTGTGGCCTCCGCCGTCCGACTCCCACTCGTACCCGGGAGTGTTGTTCTTGCAGAAGCGGTCGCTCACCTTCGTGTCGGTCGCATCGTGCTCGCACCACCGGTCCTGACCGCAGGCGGTCAGCCCGAACGCGGCGACCAGACCGACGAGCGCGAGGGCCGCGGAACGGGTCTTCAGCATCTTTCGCCTTTCTTTCCGGCAGGGGGCGTCGGCAACGACGGGGATCTGACGTGCGCGACCCCGCCGGCGTTCCGTCGCCGCACGATGCGGGACGTGGCCGGGACCGGCCGCGAACTATGCTGGCCGCCGTGAGCGAAGAGCCGACGGAGGAACAGGGCGGCCGTCCCGGCGCCGGGGCCCGCGAGTACCGCATCGGCGAACTCGCCACGGCCGCCGGGGTCCCGGTGCGGACCCTGCGGTACTACCAGGAGCGCAAGCTGCTGCCGCCGCCCCGCCGCGAGGGGCGCATCGGCCTGTACTCCGAGGACCATCTGGCCCGCCTCCGCATGATCGGGAACCTGCTGGACCGCGGGCACACCCTGGAGGGCATCCGCGAGCTGCTGGCCGCCTGGGAGCAGGGCCGCGACATCGGCACCGTGCTCGGCGTCGAGAAGGCGGTCACGACCCCGTGGTCGAACGAGGTCCCGGTGACGATGACGCTGGACGAGCTGGCCGCGCTGTTCCCCGGCGAGGTCGGCCCGGAGGCCGTCGAGCGGGCCGTCGCGCTCGGGCACATCGAGGTGGACGGCGACCGCGTCACCCACTGGAGCCGCCGCCAGCTCGACGCCACGGTGACGCTGGTGCGGGCGGGGGTGCCGCTGGACGCCGTGCTCGCGACCGGGCAGGAGCTCCAGCGCAGCATGGACGACCTCGCCGCGATGTTCGTCCGGCTGATCACGACGCACGTCGTCGGGCGGCTGGACGAGGCCGTCGACGACCGGCACCTCGGGGCCCTCACCGAGACCATCGCCCGGCTGCGCCCCGGCGCCCAGGTCACGGTCGAGGCCGGCTTCGCCCGGGCGATGGACCGGCAGGTCCGCGCCGCGATCGACGAGCTGCTCGGCCGCCTGGCCAGTCCCTGAGCCGTCCTTTACCGAAGCACGGCCCCCGGACGCCCCGTCCCGGCTTTCATGATCAATAGCGTGGCCGGATGGCACGATCCATCGCCGCGCTCGCGCTCGCGGCCGCGCTGCTGCCGACCGCCGCGCCCGCCCGGGCCGCGGCCCCGGACGGCCCCTGCACGTCGCTCCGGCACCCGAAGGCCGCCGACCGGCTCGGCGCGCGGATCGGGCAG
>NZ_JBEUPA010000014.1:0-96893 GCF_040492065.1 Actinomadura sp. NPDC000929
GGCCGCCAGGCCGGACTCACCTTCACCGACGCCGGCGGCAACGAGCACGACACCCACCACCTGAAGGTGCCGTGGGGGTGCGGCTTCAACGGAGCGCCGACCCGCCCCGGCCGCCGAGCCCGCGGAGGAGCCGGCCTGCCCGCGCTGCGGGACGCCGCGTTCCGGCCGCTTCTGCGAGGAGGACGGGTACGACTTCGAGACCGGCACCGTCTACACCGTCGAGTTCACCCCGGCGGGCACCGCGCGCGCGGTGCCGCTGGTGCCGCAGCAGCGGGAGGGCAGCGTGCCCGTCGTCCCGCGCCCGGCCCCGGCGCCCGGCCCGCACGCGCTGGTCATCGCCGACCGCGCCTACTTCGACTTGGTGGTCGCGGAGATGGGGCCGGACGGCGGAGGGCTCGCGTTCCCGCCGTACTGCCCCGAGCGCCGCGTCCCGCTGGCCGGCCCGCAGATCCGGATCGGGCGGCGCAGCGCCTCCCGCGCGCTGCTGCCCGAGATCGACCTCAGCGCACCGCCCGAGGACCCGGGCGTCTCGCATCTGCACGCCGTCCTGCTCGCGCGGCCGGACGGCGCCTGGCACCTGATCGACCCCGGTTCGACGAACGGCACCACGGTGAACGGCGGAACGGAGCCGATCCCGGTGAACGTGCCCGTTCCGGTCGGCGACGGCGACCGCATCCACGTGGGCGCCTGGACGACCATCACGCTGTCCCTGCAGGAGGGCACGTCATGACGATGAGTCCGGCACCCCC
The DNA here is from genome assembly GCF_040492065.1 of Actinomadura sp. NPDC000929. Taxonomy (NCBI): domain Bacteria; kingdom Bacillati; phylum Actinomycetota; class Actinomycetes; order Streptosporangiales; family Thermomonosporaceae; genus Actinomadura; species Actinomadura sp. NPDC000929. The sequence continues at coordinate 750 of NZ_JBEUPA010000014.1, forward strand.
GGCGGCTCCCGCTCCGCGTCCGCCCGCGCCGCCCGCGCCGCCTTCGGACAGGAAGCCCGCCGACCCCGGGCGCGGCGGCCGCCTGAGGACGTTCGTGCGCGGCCGGTGGCTCAAGACGATCCCGGGCCGCATCCGGGCGCACGTCGTGCTCTGCGTGGCCGCGCTCGTGGCGCTGCTGGCCGTCCTCACCGTGGCCGTCGGCAACGCGCGCGACTCCGTCGAGACGATCGGGCACGACGCCGGTCCGCAGGTCGTCGCGACCGGCACCCTGTACTTCGCGCTCAGCGACATGGACGCGCAGGTCTCCAGCATCCTGCTGATCGGCCGCGAGCACGGCCTCGGCATCGGCTACGACGAGACCCTGCGGGTGTACGAGAAGCGCCGCGGGGAGGCCGACGCGGCGGCGGTGCAGGCCGCGCAGCTCGCCGGGCGCGACCCCGCGCTGCGGCGCACCGTCCAGGAGGTGCTGGACGGCCTCGGCAAGTACGAGCGGCTCGTCGGCCAGGCCATGCAGCTCGACGCGCAGTCGAACCACGCGCCCGGCGAGACGCCGGCGCAGGTCCTGGACGCCTACCGGCAGGCCACCGACCTGATGAAGCTGCAGCTGCTGCCGAAGGCGTACAACATCACGCTCGACACCGGCGCGAACGTCCGGCAGTCGTACGAGACGAAGCGGTCGGCGGTGCTGACCGGGCGCACCTGGGTCGCCCTCACCGGACTGATCGCGCTGCTGCTGCTGGTCGCGACGCAGCTGTACCTGGTGCGGACGTTCCGGCGGGTGCTGAACCCGGCGCTGGTGCTGGCGACGCTCGGGACCGTCGTCCTCACCGCGGTCGGGGCGGGCCTGCTCACCGCCCACGCGGGGCACATCAGGACCGCCAAGGAGGACGGCTTCGACTCGATCCTCCAGCTGTCGCGGGCCCGGGCGATCAGCCACAGCGCCTTCGGGGACGAGAGCCGCTACCTCCTCGACCCCGGCCGCGCCGACACCTACGAGCAGACCTACCTCGACAAGTCGCTGTCGGTGATCTACCCCGACCTCGGCGACAGGCCGGTGAACCTGGAGAACTACTACGCGGGCCTGGAGGAGAAGGCCGGCGCGTACCGGCCCGGCCAGACCTCCCCGTTCCTCGGCTTCTTCGGGGACGAGGCGCGGACGGTGGACAGGGGCCGCGAGGGCGACGCGCTGGCCAGGACGCTCACCGCGTACCGGACCGTCCAGCGCAACGACGCGCGGATGCGGCAGCTGGCGTCGGCGGGGAACCGGGCGGGCGCGGTCGACCTGCGGATGGGCCGCACGTCCAACGCGATCCGCGACTTCGACGCCTACGACGCGGCGCTGAGCTCGCTGACCGCCGTCCACCAGGACGCGTTCGACAAGGCCATCCGGGACGCCGACGGCGGGCTGCGCGGCTGGAACGCGGTGCCGCCCGTGGCGGCCGCCGTCATCGCCGCGCTGATCATCGCGGGGGTCCGTCCCCGGCTGGCCGAGTTCCGCTGACCGAGTTCGCCTGATCAAGGAGATCAAGCCATGCGCGCGACCCGTGCCATCGCCGCCCCGGGGGCCGTCCTCGCCGCGGCGGCGCTGCTGTCGGCCTGCGGCCTCGGCGCCGAGAAGGAGCAGTCCATCGTGGACAAGGGCTCTCTCGTCATCGGCGTGAAGGAGGACCAGCCAGCCCTCGGCGTGAAGCGCCCGGACGGCACGTACGAGGGCTTCGACGTCGACGTCGCGACCTACGTCGCGGGCAAGCTGGGCGTCCCGAAGAGCCGGCTGACGTTCAGGACGACGAACTCTTCCGTCCGTGAGGACGCGCTCGCCAAGGGCGACGTCGACATGGTGGTCGCGACGTACTCGATCACGGCGAAGCGGAAGACGAAGGTCACCTTCGGCGGGCCGTACTACGTCGCCCACCAGGACACCTTCGTCCGCGCCGACGCCGCGGCGATCAGGGACGTGCGCGACCTCAAGGGCAAGCGGATCTGCGAGGTGAAGGGGTCCAACTCCTGGCGCCGCGTGATCGAGGAGCGCAAGGTGGCCGCGCGCCCGGTCACGGTGGACACCTACGGCGCCTGCATGGACGCGCTCGCCGGCGGCCGGCTCGACGCGGTGTCGACCGACGACCTGATCCTCGCCGGGTTCGCCTCCGGCCGCCCCGGACGGATGATCAACGCGCCGTTCACCGACGAGAAGTACGGCGTCGGCCTGAAGAAGGGCGACCTCAGGGGCTGCGAGGAGGTCAACCGGGCGATCACGGACATGTACCAGGACGGCACCGCGCAGCGGCTGCTGAACAGGTGGTTCGGCGGGTCGGGGCTCAAGCTGACGACCAGCGTGCCGCAGTTCGAGGGCTGTACCTGACCCCGCCGGCCGGGCCTACGGGGTGGTGGACGGGAAGGCGACGATGGCCTCCCGCAGCGTCTCGTGGATCGGGATGAACTTGTCGATCCCGGTGATGCGGAAGACCCGCTGGACGCGCGGCGGCAGCGCCACCAGCGCGAGGTGCGTGCCGTGCTCGCCGGCGCGGCGGTTCGCGGCGACGATGGCGTTCAGGCCGGTGGAGTCGCAGAACGTGACCTCGCGCATGTCGACGACCATCGGCTCGCCCGACTCGACGACCTCGAAGAGCGCCTCCTCGAAGCGCGCGCGGGACACCACGTCGATGTCGCCCTTGACGCGGACGAGCGTGCAGCGGTCGTCCCGCATCAGGCTGATGTCGAAGTCCATCGTCACCTCACGCCCCACTCCGGTGGTGGTCCCCGGCCATCTCAGGTGACTCCTCAGGATCGCGCACGCGTGCCCGCATTCCAAGTAGTTCCCGGGTTAAGGACCAGGTCGCCCGCCCGGCTCCCGGACCGTAACGAGGGCCCGGACGCCCGTCTGCTCCCCGGTCCCGACTGTACCTGACGATGCGCCCGGGGCATCCGGGTGCCTCCCGGGAGATCCGGTAAACGGGGTAATAACTTACCGAAGAGAAACTTACTTGGCGGTAAGGAATGGCCGCGAATCTCGTCCACCCGGCGTTTGACCAGGCCTTGGACCATTTATGGCCCTCTCCGGGGCGGGAAAGGAGGATGCTGACCGGGGCCCGGATCGGTGCAGAGGTTACAGTGGCTGTGGCGAAATTCGGGAGGCTGGGTGTTCTACACGTTCATGACGCGCGTGGTGCGTCCGATCCTCTGGCTGCTTTTCCGTCCGCGGGTCGTGGGCGGCGAGAACGTGCCGAGCTACGGGCCGCTCATCGTGGCGAGCAACCACCTGTCGTTCATCGACAGCTTCATCATCCCGCTGGCGGTCCCGCGCCCGGTCACCTACATCGCCAAGGCGGCCTACTTCGAGGGCGGCGGCCTCAAGAACCGCTTCGTCCGCTGGTTCCTCACCAACCTCGGCCACGTCCCGGTGCGGCGCGGCGCCCGGCGGGCCGCCATGGGCGCCCTGGAGCAGGCCGCCGAGGTGCTCGACAACGCCGGCGCGTTCGCGATCTACCCCGAGGGCACCCGCTCCCCGGACGGGCGCCTCTACCGCGGCCGGACGGGCATCGGCTGGCTCGCGCTGGAGTCCGGCGCCCGCGTCCTGCCGGTCGCGCTGGAGGGCACCGAGAAGATCCAGCCGATCGGGGCGGCGTTCCCGCGCGTGTTCGGCCCGCGCCCCACCGTGCGGATCGGACCGCCGATGGACTTCTCCCACTACAGGGACCTGCCGCCCGCCAAGGCCCGCCGCGCCATCACCGACGAGATCGTCGAGACGATCCAGAAGATGTCCGGCCAGGAGTACGCCGCGGAGTACAACGAGCGGGCCGAAAAGGGCTGACCCGCGTGTCGTCGGGGGCGGTGCGCCCCTTTCGCGCCGTAGTGTCGCCGCCATGGCGCACAGGCTCCTCCCCGTCACGCTGCTGCTGTCGACGGCCGTCGCGGCCACCGCGTGCGGCGGCGACGCCGAGCGCGCCACCCAGGTGCGCGGCACCGCCCGCGCCGAGGTGGCGGGCATCGGCTACACCTCCGCGCAGCTCGCGCAGGCGCTGCTCCAGCAGCCGTCCGGCTACCGGCGCGCGGGCGAGCCCGACTGGGGCGAGTACGGCTCGCTGAAGGCCATCCAGAACGCCTCCAGGCTCCAGCGGGAGGCCGTCCTCGACAAGCCCTCCTGCGGGAAGTCCCGTCCGGGCGGCGACGTGGCCGGCGGCGTGCCCGCGGCGCTCGTCTCCTTCGCCGGCGAGCGCGGCCTGACCGCGACCGAGACCCTCATGAGCATGCCCGCCGCCGACGCGGAGAAGCAGGTCAACGCCCGTGTCCCTCCCGGCTGCCTGAGGTTCCGCACCAGGGTCGGCTCCGCCTGGGCCGCGCACAGGGTGGCCGAGGCGCCGAAGGGGGAGATCGGCGAGGGCTCGCGCACCGTCGGCGTCGCCACCGTCGGCGGGGGCGCGAGCACCCGCACGTGGTACGTCGTGTTCCGGGGCCGCCGCTTCCTCGCCACGATCACGGTCTTCGGGCCCGGCGCCACGCGGGCCGACGCCGAACGCCTCGCGGGCGAGGCGCTGGCCCAGGCCGACCGGGTCCTGTCCTGAGCCCCGCGGCTCGCCGTCCCCGCGGCGCAGCGGATAGCGTTCGCCTTACGCGGCGCGGAGAACGGCTCCGGGCGCACCGGGCCAGGGGGTTTCCTTGATCGGTAAGGAGGGCCGGGTGACCGGCCGGATCGGGCCCGGGCTGGTCGGCGAGGTCATGATCGCGGTTCGCGGCGGCTCGGAGGCGTTCTACGCCCATCCCGTCGACCCGCGCGACGAGATCGGCGTCGGCTCGATCGTCGTCGTGGTCGAGTACCACCCGCCGCGGACGGTGTACGTGGCGCCCGCGCTGGCCCGCTGAGGCGTCCCGCCGGGCCTGGCCTGATGCGGACGTGAACTTCCGGTTCGCAGACCGAACCGGACACGCCTCCGCCGCGTCTGATGGGAAACGCGGACGGGCCTGACACTTCGGCCGGCCGCCCGACCGGAGGAGGAGGCCCGTATGCCCGTGATCGCCGTTGCGATCGGCGTCGTCGTCGCCATCATCGTGCTGATCGTGCTGTTCAAGATGGTGTGGCGGGTGGCCGAGCCGAACGAGGCCCTGATCATCTCCGGGCTGGGCGCCAAGTCCAAGCCGATCGACGGCGTGGACAGCCTCGGCTTCAAGATCGTGACCGGCAAGGGGACGTCCGTCCTGCCCGGCTTCCAGACGGCGCGCCGCCTGCGGCTCGACAGCCGCGCCGCGAACCTGGAGGTCAACTGCGTGACGCAGCAGGGCATCCCGGTCAAGGTCCGCGGCGTGGTCATCTACAAGGTCGGCGACGACTTCGTGTCGATCGCCAACGCCGCGCGGCGCTTCCTGGAGCAGCAGAACTCGATGGACGGCGCGATCCACGAGCTGTTCACCGGCCACCTGCGCTCCATCATCGGCAACCTCACCGTCGAGGACCTGATCCTCAACCGCGAGCGCCTCACCTCCGAGACCCGCGGCTCGGCCGCCGACGAGATGAGCAAGCTCGGCCTGGTCGTCGACTCCCTCCAGATCCAGGAGATCGACGACGAGACCGGCTACATCACCAACCTCGGCCGCCCGCACGCCGCCAGGGTCGCCGCCGCCGCCCGCATCGCCGAGGCCGAGCGCAACCAGGAGGCCACCGAGCGCGAGCAGGAGACCGAGCGGCAGAACGCGGCGGTCATCCGGGACACCGAGATGAAGAAGGCCGAGTACCAGGGCCAGGTGCAGCAGGCCGCGCAGCAGGCGCGCCAGGAGGTCATCCTCAAGGAGACCCGCAACGCCGAGCTGGAGGCCGAGCGCACCGAGAAGCGGCTGGAGAGCGAGATCCGCAAGCCCGCCGACGCCCGCGCCTACGAGCAGGTCAAGCTGGCCGAGGCCGAGCGCGAGGAGCGCATCTCCTACGCCCAGGCCGCCGCGACCGAGGTCCAGCTCAAGGCGCAGCGCGAGTCCGAGGCCATCCGGCTGATCGGTGAGGCCGAGGCGGACGCGACCCGCCGCCGGGGCCTGGCCGAGGCCGAGGCGATCAAGGCCCGCGCGGAGGCGCTGGCGGAGAACACCGACGCCGTCATCGCCCAGCAGCTCGCCGAGCAGTGGCCGCAGATCGTCGAGGCGGGCGCGGGCGTGTTCGGCAACGTCGACAACATGGTCGTTCTGAACGGCGCCCAGGGCGTCGAGGACATGCTCGCCAAGGCCCTCACGCTCGGCGGCACCGGCCTCGGCGTCGCCCGCCAGCTGCTCGCCGGGCTGAACTCCCCGAGCGCCCCGGCGGGAGTCAACGGCCACAACGGGACCCCGGCCGCGACCGTCCCCGTCGAGATCCCCAAGGAAGACTAGGCGCCGATGCGCGGAAGGCCCGGCCCCGCCGGGCCTTCCTGGCGTCAGCGGGGGGCCGGTCCCGCTAAGTTCGTTGCATGCCCGTGCCCCGGCTCGCCGTCTCCGTCGACCTCGTCGTGCTCACCGTCCGGGAGCAGCGCCTGTGCGCCCTGCGGTGGCGGCGCGACCGGCCGCCGTACGAGGGGGCGTGGTCGCTGCCGGGCGGGTTCATCCAGCTCGACGAGGACCTGCCGGTGGCCGCGGCCCGGCTGATGGCCGAGCGCGCGGGGCTCGCGGACGTGCGGATCCACCTGGAGCAGCTCGCCACCTACGGGTACCCGGACCGCGACCCCCGGCAGCGGGTGGTGAGCGTCGCCTACCTGGGGCTGGCGCCGGACCTGCCCGCCTCCAGCCGCGCCCAGGTGCTGTGGACGGCCGTCGACGACCTCCTCCACCACGACCGGGCCGCGTTCGACCACCGGCGGATCCTGGGCGACGGGATGGAGCGGGCGCGGGCGAAGCTGGAGTACACCTCGCTGGCGGCGGCGTTCTGCCCGCCCGAGTTCACGGTCGCGGAGCTGCGGCGCGTCTACGAGATCGTCTGGGGCACCACCCTCGACCCGCGGAACTTCCACCGGAAGGTGACCGGCGCCGACCGGTTCCTCATCCCGACCGACCAGACCACGACCCGCGACGGAGGGCGCCCCGCGCGCCTCTACCGCCGGGGCGATGCCGAGCAGTTGCGGCCGCCCATGCTGAGGCCGCGCGGATGAGCTTTTACCTGGGGTGATGTTCCGAGCAGCGCCGGACCGTTGCTAGTTTCACCCCCTATGAACGGTGACTCGCCCGAAGTGCTCGGCCTGCTCGTCCGGGACATCGGTGAGGCGGGCGTCGCGGAGATGGCCGGTTCCCCGGGCCTCGCGGCGGCCGTCGACCAGCACGTGGCCAGCCTCCGCGACGAGCTCGGCGCGCCCGGCGAACCGCCCGGCGCCGACGAGCTGATGGGCTATCTGCACGGCTTCGCGGAGGACGCCTTCAACCGGGGCTGGTGGCCGCAGGACACCCAGGACTGGGAGTTCGTCCGGATCGTGGCCGTTTGCTGGATGATGAGGAACGCTGCGTAGGCTGGGCCCATCACCCCTGTGCAATCTGGAGGACAACGGTGTCCGAGGCACCCACACCCCGCTTCCGCTCCGTTCTCGACCGCTTCGTGGCTTACAAGCCCGGCAAGGTCGTGGTGTCGCCCGAGGGGCGCTCGTTCAAGCTGTCGTCCAACGAGTCGCCGCACGGGCCGCTGCCCTCGGTCGTCGAGGCGATCGGTGAGGCGGCGCGCAACATCAACCGCTACCCGGACAACAACGCGACCGCGCTGACCGAGGCGATCGCGTCGTTCTGCGGCGTCCCCGCCGACCACGTCGCGGTGGGCTGCGGCTCCGTCGGGATGACCCAGATGCTGCTGGAGGCGGTCGCCGAGCCGGGCGCCGAGGTCGTGTACGCGTGGCGGTCGTTCGAGGCGTACCCGCTGCTGGTGTCGCTGTCGGGCGCGACGAGCGTCCAGGTGCCCCTGCGAGACGAGACCCACGACCTGCGCGCGATGGCGGACGCCATCACCGAGAAGACGCGGCTGGTCTTCGTCTGCAACCCGAACAACCCCACCGGCACCGCCGTGGGCCGCGCCGAGATCGAGGAGCTCCTCGACCGCGTTCCCGCCGACTGCCTGGTGGTCCTGGACGAGGCGTACCGCGAGTACGTCCGCGACGACGACGTCCCGGACGGCCTCACCCTCTACGGCGACCGTCCCAACCTGGCGATCCTGCGCACGTTCTCCAAGGCCTACGGCCTGGCGGGCCTGCGCATCGGCTACCTCGTCGCGCACCCGCTCGTCGCCGGCTCCATCCGCAAGACGTTCCTGCCGTTCAGCGTGAACTCCGTCGCGCAGGCCGCCGGCATCGCGTCCCTGGACGCCACCGACGAGCTGATGGAGCGCGTCGAGGGCACGGTGAAGGAGCGCGACCGCGTCCGCGCCGCCCTCCTCGCCGACGGCTGGACGGTCCCGCCCACCGAGGCGAACTTCGTGTGGCTGCGCCTCGGCGACCGCACGATGGAGTTCTCCGCCGCCTGCGACGCCCACGGCGTGAGCGTCCGCCCCTTCGACGGCGAGGGCGCCCGCGTCTCCATCGGCTCCCCCGAGGAGAACGACGCCTTCCTCACCGTCGCCAGCTCCTTCCCCCACCGCAACTGACCGTCGGCGGCGCGCCCGGCCCGGTTCGTCGGGGCCGGGAGCACGTCCTCGCTCCGGCGTCAGCCGGGCCGGGGGCCGGGGCTCCGGGCCGCGGCCGCGGCGGTCTCGACGTCGATGCCCGTGCCCGGGGCGAGGCTCTCGGCCGTCTGGAGCGCGGTGGCGAGCGCGGCCACCGCCAGCTCGACCAGCTGCCAGCGGGGGACGTCGTGGTGCGCGAGGTGGTCGATGATGAGCTCGTCGAGGTAACCGACCCACCCGCGCATGGTGCTGCGCAGGACGGGAGGGACCGGGCCGGTCGCGCCCAGTGCGCGCAGGATCCGCTCGGCGCCCTCCCAGCGCAGTTCCTCCACGAGCGCGTGGACCTCGGGGTCGGAGCCGATCCCGCCGCGCATGAGAGCGAGGTACCCGGCGGCGTTGTCGTCGATGAAGCGGATGTGGCGGTCGATCGTGGCGCGGATCCGCTCACCGGGTGACGCGCCGCCCGCCGGAGCGTCGCGAACCGCGCGCACCCGGTCGGCGGCCGCCCGGACGGTGGCCAGGTAGAGGCCCCGCTTGTTGCCGAAATGGTGGGCGATCAGCCCGTAGGCGACGCCGGCCCGCCGGGCGATCTCGCTGGTCGTGACCTCGTCGTAGGCGCGCTCGGTGAACAGCTCACCGGCGGCCCGGATGAGCGCCGCTCTTCTGTCGATGGCCGCCTCCGGTGGTTGACGTTCCGCCCTGGCGCTGCCTACGATCCCGCATTGATTGATAATCAGTCAAGGAGGGTGCGATGATCTCCGCGGCACGGATCCTGCTCACCGGCGCGTCCAGCGGCATCGGCCGCGCCCTCGCCCTCGCGCTCGCCGCCGAGGGCGCCCGGCTCGCCGTGGCCGCGCGACGGGAGGGAGAGCTGCGGGCGCTGGCGGCGGAGATCGGCGAGCGGGGGCACCCGGTGCCGACGGTGCTGGCCTGCGACCTGTCGGTGCCCGGTGCCGCCGCGGACCTGGCGGCCCGTGCGCGGGACGCCCTCGGCGGCATCGACGTCCTCGTCAGCAACGCGGGAGTGAGCCTGGTCGAGGCCCAGGCCGACCTCGGGGACGACGAGAGCGCCCGCGCGAGCTTCGAGACGAACTTCTGGTCCCCGCTGGCGCTGGCCGCCGCCGTCCTGCCCGGGATGCGCGAGGCCGGGAGCGGCACGATCGTCAACGTCACGTCGACCGTGCAGGCCGTCCCGCTGCCGCTGCTCGGCTACTACGGCGCCGCGAAGGCGGCCCTCGCGCAGGCCACCGGCTCACTCCGGCACGAACTGCGCCATACCCCGATCCGCGTGCTGGAGGTCGTGCCGGGCTCCACCGACACGCCCCTGCGGGACGTCGACCGGCTTCCCTGGCGCGCGCCGACCAGGACACCGCCGCCGGTCCCGCCGGAGTCGGTCGCCCGGGCGACCGTCCGGGCGCTGAAGAGCGGCAGGCGGCGCGTCGTGCACCCCGCCTACTCGCTCCTCCCGCTCGAACTCCCGGTCATCGGACGTCTGGTCGCCTCCGTCGCCGCCCGGCGCATCGACACCGGCGGCGTTCTCGTACCGCGGCGGTGACGAGCGGAGGGGACCGCGATACGGCCGGACGTGCCGGTACACGCTCGCGTCGCGGTCAGCCGGCCTTGGCCGGGCCGAGTTTCTCCACGATCAGGCGGTAGAGCTGGCGGGGGCGGCCCGGCTGGGGGGTGCGGTTCGGGGGGGAGCGGCCAGGCGAGGCCCTCCTCGACCAGCGTGCGCAGGAGGCGGCGGGCGGTGCGGGGCGTGACGCCGAGCATCTTGCCGGCGTTCTCCGCGTCGACGATGAGGGGCTGCTCCTGGTCGCCGAGCTTGTCGGCGAGCCGGGCCAGGATCTCCAGGCCCTTCGGCTTGGCCTGCGGCTGGGTGCGCGGCGGCGTGCGCGGTGCCGGAACGAGCGCGCGGCCGTCGCGGTCCAGCGCGAAGCCCTGCGCCCGCTGGGAGCTCTGGGAGCGCGCCAACGCGGCGCGGGCGTGGTTCTCCGCCTCGTGGGCCGTGCGGCCCATGCCGATGCCGACCTCGATGGCCAGGCCGAGCTCCTCGCGGACGCGCTCGACGAACGGCGGCGTCCGGAAGCCCTCGGTGGACGCGGTGACCGAGCCGCGCGTGGCGATGACGAGGTAGCTGTGGTCGTCGACGGGCCACACGGAGGCGTTCATCCGGTGCGCCTCCTGGAGGAGCACCCGGTGCAGGGCCAGCTTCAGCTCGTCGCGCCAGTAGCGCGGGGTGACGCGGCGCGGGGTCTCGCGGAGGGTCGGGACGTCCACCAGCACGACGACGAGCTGCGACTCCTCCAGGCGGTGGTGGGCGCCGAGGAGCGCGGCGGTCTGCAGGGAGCTGCGGATCGCGGCGCCGGTCGGCCGGACGCGGATGGTCGGGACGCCCGCCATCTCCATGCGCTCGGCGGTCGCGTGCACGCAGGTCATCGCGACGGTGGTGGCGCCGCGCCGCCAGAGCCGCTCGTGGAACGCGGCGAGTGTGCCGGGGCCCGCGGCCTCCTCGCGCAGGTGCACCTGCTCGGTGCCGAGGCTGATCTCGGAGTAGGCCTCCTCGACCTCGGCGCGGCCGAGCACGTCGATGCTGACCCGGGACGGGTCGAAGCGCTCGTCGAGGGACGCCCGCAGCAGCGCGCCCTGCAGGGCGGCGCCGTTCAGCGGCACGTACGTGGCGGGCATCGTCAGGACGCCGGCCTTGCGCGCGAAGTCGTACGGGACGGGACTGGCGAACAGGCACACGTCCACGCCCGAGCCGAGGCGCACGACCTTGTCGGCCGCCTCCTGCTCGTCGCGGTACGCGGCGGCCACCAGCCTGCTCGGTACGGGTGTGGGGCCGTGGCCCATGAGCATGACCCGTTCGACGAGGTCGTGGGGGCCCACGACCCCGATCGTGAGGTCGGGGGTGACGGACCCCGTTCGCGCCGCCGTCATCGATGATCGCTCGCTTCCCATCCGGCCTCTCGGCGGGGGCACCGCCCCGGCCATCTGATCGCGCACGTTCCGCCCAACGGTTGACTCATGGCTTGACGCCCCTGCCTTCTGACCCAGCACCCGCACTTCCCGTGCGATTCGACTTCCCGCGAACCCGCCTCCGGAAAGTGGAGGAGGGCCGTCTTGCCCGAGCTCCCACCCGCCTCGGCGAAGCGGAGAGGATCTCCTTCTAGCTGGCAGATCGGGTCAGGGCGACGCGATGTGACACCCAGACGCGAAATCGAATCAAGAGTGCGGCGAAAAAGTAACCTACGCGACCCCCTGGTCAGTAATTTGTCACCAATCGGCCAGCCTTGATCCTGCATCTTCGGATGTCCGAAGTTGAAAAACAAGACCCGAAACCATGGCGAGGGCCCCTTCCTGACGCTCCTACGTACTGGAGGGACCCCTGCGGTGTCCGTTTGGTTTACGCGGCGGCCGAAATCAGGCGACCCGATCTCGCCTGCTCCGGAAAGACGAGTGATCCGTCCAGAGCGCGTGATCGGGGGCGGTTGGTGAATTTTTACCGCGTTACGGTCCGGTCGAATCGGACCGTTCCACGCATGACTTCGCAGGTCAGAGAGTCGGCGTTCGACCGGTAAGGAAGCTCCGTCCGAGCCGTGCGTAACCGCGCGGTAACGCACGGCTCAACGGATTTGCCGGGGACCGTTACTCGGCTCGTCAGGGATCAACCAGGAGTTGGTCAGGCCCGAGGCCACATTCGGCCGATCGACCAACGGCGACCGGACGCGCGGCGCTGAGCTTCGGACGGCGCGGCGGCGCGGTTCGGATGGCGCCGCGCCGCGACGGCGCCCGGCGCTAGCCGACTTCGCGGACGATCTCGGCGCCGAGCTGGGAGAGCCGCTCGGCCGTGTGCGCGTGCCCGCGGTCGAGGTAGTAGGCGGAGGTGATGGTGGTCTCGCCCTCGGCGGCGAGGCCGGCCAGCACCAGGGCGCTGCCGCAGCGCAGGTCGTGCGCCTCGACCTCGGCGCCGCGCAGGCCGCGCGGGCCGTTGACCTTCGCGCGGTTGCCGTCCACCTCGATGTCGGCGCCCATCTTCGCCAGCTCGCCGGCCAGCTTGAACCGGCCGTCGAAGATCCGCTCGTAGATGTAGGAGGGGCCCTCGGCCAGGCAGGACACCGCCATGATCGGCGACTGCAGGTCGGTGGCGAAGCCCGGGTACTCGTCGGTGATGACGTTGATCGGGCGGAGCGTCCGGTCGCGGCGCACCTGCAGGACGGCGCCCTGCTGGTGGAACTCCACGCCCATCTGCTCCAGCTTGTCGGCGGCGACGCCGAGGTGCTCCAGCGAGGCGCCGACGAGGCTGAGGTCGCCGCCGGTGATCGCGGCGGCCATCACGAACACGCCGGCGTCGATCCGGTCGGGCATCACGGTGTGCTCGACGGCGGTCAGCTCGTCCACGCCCTCGACCGTGATGAAGCCGGTGCCGCCGCCGCTGATCCGGGCGCCCATCGCCTGGAGGATGGCGATGTTGTCCAGCACCTCCGGCTCCAGCGCCGCGTTCTTGATCAGCGTGGTGCCGTGCGCCAGCGCCGCCGCCATGATCAGGTTCTCGGTGCCGGTGTGCGAGGGGGTGTCGCAGTAGAGCGTGCCGCCGCGCAGGTCGCCGGCCTTGATGTGGATGATGCCGTCGCCGTTGTCGGCCACGTGCTCGGTGACCGTGGCGCCCATCCGCTTGAAGCCGTTGTAGTGGAAGTCCAGGTTGCGGCTGCCGAGGTTGCAGCCGCCGACGCCCTCGATGACCGCCTCGCCGAGACGGTGCAGCAGGGCGGGGACGAACAGGAACGAGCCGCGGAACCGGGACGCGATCTCGGCGGGCAGCACGGGGCTGCTCAGCGTCGAGGCGTCGATCACCAGCGTGCGCTCGGTCTCGTGCAGCTCGGCCTTGGCGCCGATGGCCCGCGCCAGCTCCACCGCCCGCCGCACGTCCTCGATGATCGGGACGTTGCGCAGCACGGTGCGTCCCCGGGAGGCCATCAGCGAGGCGCCGATCATCGGGAGGACGGCGTTCTTCGCGCCCTGGATGAAGACCGTGCCGTGCAGCTGCCGGCCGCCGCGCATGCGGTAGCGAACCTCGTGGCCCATGCTCATGCCGCCTAACTTCCTCTCGGGTGCGGTTGCGTGTGCGATCCAGTTGGGAGCACGAGGGCCGAGCGTGCCTGACGGTGTCCCCCCGCTGCCGACGCGACCCCAGTAAACCATCGGGCCGGAGGTGTGGCGTCCGGCCCGGGCCCCGCGGGCGTCAGTCTGCTCGTTGAGACTTCCGGAACACGCCAAAGGTTCGCGTTCCCTGAGGAAATTCCCCCGGCGAGCCTAGGGGCGGCGGCCCCCCGCCGCCGGGGTTTTGAAGATCATCATTCGGTGCGGGGGGCCACGACCTCGACCGGGTCGCCCACCCTGAGCGTGCCGAGGACGCGCGGGACGCAGTTCTGGCCGAACTGGATTCCGCGGTCCCGGGTGCGGTAGGAGGCGAGCGTCCGCAGCGGCTCACGGCCGCGCTCCGCGGTCCGCTGGTCGGTGGTGGTGACGACGCAGCGGGTGCACGGCTTGACCATCTCGATGACGGCCTCGCCGACGCGCAGCAGGCGCACCTCGTCCTCGCCGTAGGGGCCGAGGCCCTCGACGACGAGAGACGGGCGGAACCGGTTCATCGGGAGGGGCTCGTCCAGCCGCGCGTTGAGGTCGGCGAGGGACTCGGCCGAGATGACCAGGAGCGGGTAGCCGTCGGCGAACATGACCTCGCCGCCGCCGCGGGCCGTCGGACGCAGGCCGGTGAAGCGCACGAGGCGGCAGCCGGCGCCGAGCAGGTCGCCGAACCAGGCCGCGGCCTCGTCGCCCTGGTCGACGCCCCGGCACTGCGACCGCTGGACGGAGACCTCCCGCACCTCGCCCTCGTCCGCGGCCTTGTGGACGAGTCGCGAGGCGCCGGGGGCGTCCACCGTGAGGACCGTCCCGTCGTAGGACGGGCGCATCAGCGCCATCCGGGCGTGGTCGCGCTGGGACAGGAAGCGGCCCTCGGGGGTGACCAGCATGAACTCGCGGTCGAACGGCAGGCCGCGCGGGGTCAGCTCCGCACTGCGCAGCGCCGTCCCGCCGCCGCCCTTGAGCGGGTAGACGTTCAGCTCGGTCAGGGTCCCCTGCACGGCCCCTCCTAACTGAGAGCGGTCAGGCGGTCGAACATCGGGCCGAGGCGCGCCACGAAGCGCTCCGGGCGGCACACCTCGTCCAGGCGCTTCTCGTCCAGCGTGAGGCCGGCCTCCGCGGCGTGCGCGCGCAGCGTCTCGCGGAACGGCGTGCCGGTCTCCCAGGTCGCCATGGCGGCCTTCTGGACGAGCGGGTACGCCTCGTCGTCGCGCGACATGCCCGCCTCGACCAGCTCCAGCAGGACGGTCGAGGTGTAGATGAGGCCGCCGGTCGAGTCCAGGTTCTCCCGCATCCGCGCCTCGTCCACCACGAGCCCGGACATGAGGCGGTTCGTCAGGTTCAGCATGTAGTCGAGCGCGATGGAGGCGTCCGGCAGCGCGATCCGCTCGGTGGAGGAGTGCGAGATGTCGCGCTCGTGCCACAGCGGGATGCCCTCCAGCACCGGGACGATCTGGGCCCGCACGATCCGCGCCATCCCCGCCAGCCGCTCGGAGATGATCGGGTTCTTCTTGTGCGGCATCGCCGACGAGCCCTTCTGGCCCTTGCCGAACGGCTCCCACAGCTCCCGGACCTCGGTGCGCTGCCCGTGCCGCACCTCCAGCGCGATGGCCTCGCACACCGTCGCCATGATCGCCAGGGACGAGACCCACTCGCTGATCCCGTCGCGCAGGACGACCTGGGTCGACACGTCCGCGGCCTTCAGGCCGAGCTTGCGCGCGACGTGCAGCTCGATCGCCGGGTCGATGTTGGAGTACGTCCCGACCGCGCCGGAGATCGCCATCACGCCCACGGCCTCGCGGGCGCGCCGCAGCCGGTCGCGGGACCGGGCCATGGCGAACGCGAAGTCGGCGACGCGGTGGCCCCACACGTCCGGCTCGCCGTGGATGCCGTGCGTGCGCCCGACCCGCAGCGTCGCCCGGTGCGCCAGCGCGTGGTCGCGCAGCGTCGCGACGAGCGCGTCCGCCTTCTCCAGCAGGATGTCGGTGGCCTCGACCAGCTGCAGCGCGAGCGCCGTGTCGAGCAGGTCGGACGACGTCATGCCGAAGTGGACGAACCGCGCGGCCTCCCGCGGCTCGGTGTTGTCCGCCCACGCCGACAGGAAGGCGATGACGTCGTGCTGCGTCACGGCCTCGATGGCGTGCACGGCCTCCGGCGTCGGCGGCGGCGCCTTGCGCACCGGCTCCACCACCTCCGGCGGGATCGTGCCGGCCTCGGCGTGGGCCTCGACGACGAGGACCTCCACCTGGCACCACAGCTCGTACTTGTGCGCGTCGCTCCAGACGCGTCCCATCTCCGGAAGGGTGTAGCGCTCAATCACCCGACGATTGTCCCAGGCCGGGAACCGCCGCGTCCGGCCGGGTCGCCGCGTGCTCCAGCGCCAGCGCGGCGGCGACCACCAGGACGAGGGCGGTGATCTCGGCGGCGGCCACCCAGAGGCCCAGCGGAGTGACGGCGAGCGCGGCCGCGGCGGCGCCGAGCCGGATGCGGGACGGTCCGATGCGCACGGCCCGGCGGAACGCCGCGTCGCCCGCCAGGTAGAGCGCGACGCCGCCGGCGAGCGCGAGCGCGGGGCCGGCGTGCAGGCCGTCCCAGGCGTGCCCGACGGCCGTCCCCATGCCGGCCGCCGCGACGATGATCCCGATGACCAGCGGGATGTGGGCGTAGAAGTAGCCGAACATCGTCATCTGCGTGCGGCGCACGTCGTCGGCGGCGGCCAGCGACTCCTCGGCGCGCTCGTCGTCCCTGGCGAAGTAGCTCCACCAGACGGCCGCCGCGAGCGCCAGCCCGAGCAGCACGGCGACGACCAGGCCCGGGTCCAGGTGGGCGTGCTCGGCGCCCGCCCCGACCGCGATCACCGACTCGCCGATGGTGATCATGACGAGGAGCCCGTGCCGCTCGACGATGTGCGCGGCCCGGATGGTGAACAGCCCGCCCGCCGGCACGATGTACGGCTGGACGATCGGGACGACGAGCGCGAGCGTCCACAGCACGTACACGGCCGGCCCGTGGTCGAGGATCCCGGCGACGATGATGAGCGCCGCCGCGAGGAGGTTGGCCGGGAGGACGCGCAGGATGTTCGGGTTGTCCTGCGCGTACAGCGTCACATGGGCGAGCACCAGCACCAGGTACCCGAGGCCCCACAGCACGCCGCCGCCCTTGAACGCCGTCGGGGTGGCCAGGGCGACCATGAAGAACCCGCCCATCCCGACCAGGAGCAGCAGGCGCCGTCCCGCCGTCGTGGGGGTGAGGGTGTTGGTCAGCCAGGCGTAGCCGCCGTACATCCACCACAGGACGCCGAACATCAGCACGACCTGGGCCAGGCCCAGCGCGTTCAGTTCCTTGACCAGGACGTGGCTGAGCTGGGTCACCGCGAAGACGAACACCAGGTCGAAGAAGAGCTCCAGCGTCGTGACGCGGTAGACCTCCTCGCCCGCGGGCGAAGGTGATGCCATGCCTGACCTGCCTTGTATCTGTGTAATCAGGTAATCATGGCAGGGAGACGGCCTTCAGCGCGATGTCGGTCCGGTGGTGGGACCCGCGCAGGCCGATCCTGGACACGGCCTCGTAGGCGGCGGCCCGGGCGGCGGCGAGGTCGGGCCCGGTGCCGACGACGTTGAGGACGCGCCCGCCGCTCGCGACCGGCCGCCCCTCGCCGCCGAGCGCGGTGCCCGCGTGCAGGACGTAGGCGCCCTCGACCGCGGCGGCCTCCTCCAGGCCGGTGATCTCGTCGCCCTTCGCCGGGGCGGCCGGGTAGCCCTCGGCGGCCACGACCACCGTCACGGCCGCGCCCGGCAGCCATTCGAGGCGCAGGCTCGGGTCGAGGCCCCCGATCGCGCAGGCCTGGAGCAGCGTGGCGACGGGGGTGGCCAGCCGGTCCAGCACGACCTGGGTCTCGGGGTCGCCGAAGCGCGCGTTGAACTCCACCACCCGCACGCCCCGGGACGTCAGCGCGAGCCCGGCGTACAGGACGCCGACGTACGGGGTCTCGCGGCGGCGCAACTCGTCCACGGTGGGCTGGACGACGGTGGCCATGACCTCGTCCACCAGTCCGGGCGGCGCCCAGGGCAGCGGTGTGTACGCGCCCATCCCGCCGGTGTTCGGACCCTCGTCGCCGTCGTAGGCGCGCTTGAAGTCCTGCGCGGGCAGCAGCGGGACGGCGTGCTGCCCGTCGCACAGCGCGAAAAGGGAGACCTCGGGACCGTCCAGGTACGCCTCGACCACGACGCGGTCGCAGGCGTCGGCGTGCCGCAGCGCCTCGTCGCGGCTCTCGGTGACGACCACGCCCTTCCCGGCCGCGAGCCCGTCGTCCTTCACCACGTACGGCGGGCCGAAGGCGTCGAGCGCCTCCTCGACCTCCCCGCTCGACTCGCAGACCCGCGAGTCGGCGGTCGGCACCCCCGCCGCGGCCATGATCTCCTTGGCGAACGCCTTGGACGCCTCGATCTTCGCGGCGGCGCGGTCCGGCCCGAAGCAGGGGATGCCCGCCCTGCGCAGGGCGTCGCCGACCCCGGCCACCAGCACCGCCTCCGGCCCGATGACGACCAGGCTCACCCGGAGCCGCGCGGCCAGTTCCACCACCGCCGTGCGGTTCGTCGGATCGAGCTGGTGATTGTCCGCGATCTCTGCCGTGCCCGGATTGCCCGGGGCGCAGTGGAGGGCGGTGACGGCAGGGTCGCGGTGCAGGGCGCGGACGAGCGCATGCTCGCGGCCACCCGATCCAAGGACGAGTACTCGCACGTCGCGAGCTTACTGGTCCCCCACCCCGCGCCGGGCGCGCGTAACCCCTGCGCGAAGGGGCATGCGGCCCGGTGAGGCGGCCGTCACACCGGGACGTGTGAACCTGACCGATACGGGCGGCGTCCTACATATCGGCTGGTAGGCTGCCACGGGCTTGACCGCCCGCTGTCGAGGTGCCCGAAAGGAGGTGGTCGGGATGAGTCCTGGTGATACTTGCAGTTCGCCGGAGAACCCTCACAGTCCGAACCGGACTGTTCCACCGTCCGCCTCCATCTGGCGCCCGGCCGACGCTCTCGCGCGCTCCCTTCGCTGACCAGCCTGGGTTGAGCGCGCGCTGCGTGCGTGGCCGGCGGGTTAGGAGCACCTCCATGGCCATGACACGAGTCCGCCCCGGCCGCGTTCTGTTCAAGACGCGCGGCCGCCCCAGCGGCGTGCAGGCTCCGAACCGCGACTCCGCCGTCATCGACTGGGCCGCCTACATCGACGGCCACCGCGTCTGCACCGACACCATCCCCGACGCCGTCCGCCTCGTCCGCGACGGCCGGCTCACCCCCGAGGGCGACAGCGCCGGCTTCGTCTGGGTCGGCCTCCACGAGCCGTCCGCCGGCGAGCTCTCCGACCTCGCCGAGGTCTTCGGCCTGCACCCCCTCGCCGTCGAGGACGCCATCCACGCCCACCAGCGCCCCAAGCTCGAACGCTACGACGACGTCCACTTCGTCGTCATGAAGACCGTCGGCTACGTCTCCAGCGGCCCCGGCGGCGCCGAAGTCGTCGAGACCGGCGAGATCATGCTGTTCTGCGGCCCCGACTTCGTCGTCACCGTCCGGCACGGCGCCCACGGCGCGCTCGGCCCCGTCCGCCGCGACCTGGAGAAGGACCCCGCCCGCCTCGCCCTCGGCCCCGCCGCCGTCCTGCACGCCGTCACCGACCGCGTCGTGGACGGCTACGTCGGCGTCGCCGACGCCGTCATGGAGGACATCGACGAGGTCGAAGAGGCCGTCTTCTCCCCCGAGCGCACCGACGAGTCCCGCCGCATCTACCGGCTAAAGCGCGAGGTCATCCAGCTCAAGCGCGCCGTCGGCCCGCTCGCCGGCCCCCTGCGCAACCTGACCGGCCGCCGCTTCGTCCCCGCCGAGATCAAGGAGTACCTCCGCGACGTCGAGGACCACCTCACCCGCGTCCGCGAGCAGGTCGAGTCCTACGACGAACTCCTCAACCCCATCCTCCAGGCGCACATGACCCAGGTCACCGTCGCCGACAACAAGGACATGCGCAAGATCTCCGCCTGGGGCGCCATCTTCATGGTCCCCACCGCCATCGCCGGCGTCTACGGCATGAACTTCGACCACATGCCCGAGACCCGCTGGCAGTACGGCTACCCCATGATCCTCAGCGTCATCTCCCTCGCCTGCTTCGCCCTCTACCGAGGCTTCCGCAGAAACGGATGGCTCTGACATCGCATTTATCTCCTCCTTCGGGCCTGGCGGCCCTCCATCGTCGATAAACGCGGGCGATCGCTGGCATCGCTCCGACTCGCCTTGCGGCTCGCTGCGCGATCAGGTTTCTCGCTCCGCTCGAACCTGCCTTCGGACGCGATCGCAACCCTTGAGGTTGTTGCGGGGTTGCGGCGGTGGCTGGGCGTTGTGCGTCAGATGGCGGGGGTTGGTGTTTGGAGGGCCAGCAGGACGTCTGGGTAGTCGGTGACTATCGCGTCTGCGCCTTCGTGGATGAAGCGGGTCATGTCCTCGGGGGTGTTGACCGTCCAGACGATGACCGGGAGGGCCAGGGAGTGGGCCTGGTCTATGAGGGCGGCAGTGGTGATCTTGTGTTCGGGGGAGACGGCGGTGGCGCCCAGGGCGAAGGCGGCGGCCATCGGGTCGGCCGGGGAGTGGCCTGCGAGCCAGGCGGTTTCCGGGGCGAGGGTCTTGCGTTCCATCAGGGCGACGCGGCCCAGGTCCGGGTAGTGGCGGCGGGCCTCGGCCAGGACGCGCCAGTCGAAGGCCAGGAGCTGGGAGCGTCCGGTGCAGCCGAAGGCCTTGAGGACGGCCGCCGCGGAGGCGGTCAGGAGCTCCACCTCCTCGTCGGTCCAGGAGGGGTCCGTCTTCAGCTCGACGGAGAGCCCGACGCCCGTGGGGGCCAGCAGGGCGCACGCCTCGGCGAGCGTGGGGACGCGGGTGCCGGGCATCGGGGCGGCCGCGCAGCTGAGGCCCGCGTCGAGCGTCCGCAGCTGGGCGAGGGACAGTTCGCGGACGGGTCTGCCGACGTAGGGGTAGGCGGGGTCGTCCGGCCAGGCGGGGCCCGTGTCGGCGAGGACGGCGGGGGAGACCACCTGGTCGTGGCCGAGGACGACCACGCCGTCCGAGGACAGGCCCACGTCCAGCTCGATCACGTCGACGCCGAGGTCGAGGGCGTGGGCGAAGCCGGGCAGGGTGTTCTCCGGACGGAGGCCGCGCGCCCCGCGATGTCCGTGCACCTCGACGGAAGAGATCACCGAACGCACGCTACCGCCCGTGACCGAACGCCCAGTGAGGAACGGGTGAGCGGGAGGGAAACGCGAGGTCAGACCAGGGGCCTGAGCGAAAGGGTCTGGTCGCGGCCGGGGCCCACGCCGATCGCGGAGATCTGGGCGCCGGACATCTGCTCCAGCGCCCGGACGTACGCCTGCGCGTTGGCGGGCAGGTCCTCGAACTTCTGGGCGCCGGTGATGTCCTCCTGCCAGCCGTCCAGGTACTCCAGGACGGGCTTGGCGTGGTGGAACTCGGTCTGCGTCGTGGGCAGCTCGTCCACCCGGACGCCGTCGATCTCGTAGGCGACGCACACCGGGACCCGGTCCAGGCCGGACAGGACGTCCAGCTTGGTCAGGAAGTAGTCGGTGATGCCGTTGACGCGGGTGGCGTAGCGGGCGATCACGGCGTCGAACCAGCCGCAGCGGCGGTCGCGGCCGGTGGTCACGCCGTACTCGCCGCCGGTCGTGCGCAGGTACTCGCCCTGCTCGTCCAGCAGCTCCGTGGGGAACGGACCGGACCCGACCCGGGTCGTGTAGGCCTTGAGGATGCCGATCACGCGGGTGATCTTGGTGGGGCCGACTCCGGAGCCCGCGCAGGCGCCGCCGGCCGTGGGGCTGGACGACGTCACGAACGGGTACGTTCCGTGGTCGATGTCCAGCAGCGTGCCCTGCGCGCCCTCCAGCAGGACGACCTTGTCGTCGTCCAGCGCCTTGTTCAGGACGAGGGTGGTGTCGGCGACGAACGGCTTGAGGCGCTCGCCGTAGGCCAGGTACTCCTGGACGATCGGCCCGGTCTCGATGCGGCGGCGGTTGTAGACCTTCGTCAGGACCTGGTTCTTCTCGCGCAGGGCCAGGTCGAGCTTCTGCGTGAGGATGTTCGGGTCGAACAGGTCCTGGACGCGGATGCCCATCCGGTTGATCTTGTCGGCGTAGGTGGGGCCGATGCCGCGGCCGGTGGTGCCGATCCGGGCCTTGCCGAGGTAGCGCTCGGTGACCTTGTCGAGGGCGCGGTGGTGCGGCATGATCAGGTGCGCGTTCGCCGAGATCAGCAGCCGCTCGCAGCCGATGCCGCGGTCCCGCAGGCCGTCGATCTCCTGCAGCAGCACGGCGGGGTCGATCACCACGCCGTTGCCGATCACGGGGACGACGTCGGGCGACAGCACTCCGGACGGCAGCAGGTGCAGCGCGTAGCTCTTGTCGCCGATGACCACGGTGTGGCCCGCGTTGTTGCCGCCCTGGTAGCGGACGACGTAGTCGACGTCCCCACCGAGCAGGTCTGTCGCCTTGCCCTTGCCCTCATCTCCCCACTGGGCACCGACAAGAACGATGGCAGGCATGCCACTTTCCCTTCCCACGACGAAGGCCCCGGTCGCCGCAAGCGCGAAGGGGCCTCTTGCGATCAAAGCGTACCCGCAGGCGGGCGACAAAGAAACCGGAGGCGGCCGATGGCCGCCGGTCACCGGCCTCGGCGCGGCCAGTAGTTCTCTGCGAACAGCTTCGCGACCAGCTCGCCGCGGCTCGACACGCGCGTCTTGGCGAACACCGCCTTGACGTGGTCGCGGACGGTGTGCGGGGAGATGACCAGTTCGGCGGCGATGCCGCCGGTGGTCAGCCCGCGCGCGATCAGCTGGGTGATCTCCAGCTCGCGGGCGGACAGGCCGTACGCCTCCGCGATGACCGGCGCCATGTCGGAGCCGGCGGCCGGCTGGACGACCACGGCGGTGGGGCCGGGCGAGCCGGGGACCCCGTCCATGCAGGAGGCGTGGACGACGAGCCACTGGCCGTCGCGGGTGCGGATCCGGACGCGGGCCGCTCCGCGGTCGCGGCCGGCGGCGACGGCGCGGGCCTGCGCGGCCGTCGCGGCGAGCCAGACCGGCAGGGGCGGGCCCAGCGGGGACGGGACGGACGGGCCGTCCGGGAGCCGGGAGAGGAGGTCGCGCGCCTCGTCGTTGATCGAGAAGGGCGTGCCGGCCGGGTCGAACAGGATGAGCCCCGGGTCCTGCCCGGCGGCCCCGGCCGGCGGCCGGACGGGCCGGGCCAGCTCGCGAAGGCGGTCGGCGAGGGGCGCGGAGAGGCCCGCGACGAGGGAGACCTCCGCGGGGCCGAACGGCTCCCGGCCCTTCTCGCGGAACAGGCTGACGACGCCCCAGGGCCGGCCGCCGGTCCGCAGGACGGCGCGCAGCTCGTCTCCGATCCCCTGGCGGCCGAGCAGCCTGCGGTACTGCGCGCTGCGGGCGGGCAGTCCGCCGGTGCTCGCCACGAGCCCGGCGGCCGGGACGGGGGCGCGGGCCAGGTCGCGGTAGGGCAGCACGGTCTCCTCCAGGAGCGCGCACTCCCAGTAGGCGAAGCACTGCTCGCCCCGTCCGAGGTTCTCGACCAGCATCGGCGCGGTGATCAGCCCGGTCTCCGGGTCGGTGGCCGACCACGCGGCGGCCTGGAAGCCCAGCAGCCGTCCGAGCCGCGACGAGGCGCCCGCGAACAGGCCGCCCGCGTCCCGTGCGCGTGCGGCCCGGTGGAGGAGGGCCCGCCGTTCCCGCTGGTCGATCACCGCTCCAGTCTGCCCGCCCTGCGCGGCGGGCGGACCCCCTCAGATGGGGGATCGCGGTCCGGAGCGATCCCCTGCCCGCGGGGGATGGGGCGGGCTCGGCCGGGCGGCGAGGCTCGGCGGCATGGACATCGCGATCATCGGGGCGGGTGCGGCGGCCGTCGCGCTGCTGGACGCCCTCGACTCCTCGGACATCCGTTCCGTCACCGTGTTCGACCCCTCGCCGTCGCCCTGGCGCGGCCGTCCCTACCAGCCGGACCTGGACTCCGTGCTCGTCAACGCCCCACCGGAGATCATGTCGATCCGGCACGGGGACCGGGAGCACTACGCGCGCTGGCTGGACGGGGACGCGCACGCCGGAGCCCACACCGACGAGCGGCTCGGCCGCCCGATCCCGCCGCGCGCCGTGTACGGGCGGTACCTGGTGGACACGGCGGAGGCCGCGCTCGCCCGGTTCGCCCGGACGGAGCTGGTCGGCGCGGCGGTGACCGGGGTGTCCCTCGCGGGCCGCCCGGTCGTGCGAACGGCGGACGGACGCCGCCACCCCGCCGACCAGGTCGTCCTGTGCGTCGGCGGGGGCGTCCCTCGGGACGGCTACGGGCTGGCGGGCGCGCCCGGCTTCGTCGCCGATCCGTATCCCCTGCGGCGGACCCTCGCCGGCGTCCCGCCCCGAAAGAACGTGGCGGTCATCGGGACCGGCCTGACCGCGGTCGACATCGTGGCGTCACTGGCCGCGCGCGGGCACGCCGGCAGGATCAGCATGGTCTCGCGGAGCGGGACCCTCCCGTTCGTCTGGCAGCGTCCCCTTCCGACCGACCTCCGGTACCTGGCGCCCGATCGCCTGCGGTCCCTGGAGGGGCCGGTCCGGCTGGCGGAGTTCACCGAGCTGATCCGCATGGAACTGGCGGCTCACGGCGAGAGCTGGGACGCCCTCGCGGCCTGGATCGCCGCGGCGCCGGGACGGGACCCGGCGGCGAGCCTGCGCGAGCAGCTCGCCATGGTGGACGCGCCGCGGCTCGGCCGGCGGATCGTGCAGGAGGCCGCGCACACCGCCGGCCCGGTCGCGTGGCGGCTGCTCGCGGCGAGTGACCGGGAGCGGCTCCGCGGCCGCCACTTCCGGACGATCACGAGCGCGGCCTCGCCGATGGTGCCCCGCAATGCCGCGCTGCTGCTGGAGCTGTTCGAGGCGGGGACGCTGGAGGCGCTGTCCGGGGTCGAGAAGATCGAGGCGGGGTCCGCGTTCGAGATCACGCATGCGGCGGGCGTCCGCACCGCCGACATCGTGATCAACGCGGTCAACCCGCCGCCGCACGCGATCCCCCGGGCGGCCGAGCCGCTCGTCTCGTCGCTCCTGGCCCAGGGCGCGGTGCTGGACCCGGACGGCGGCCTCGCCGTCGACCCCGGTACGGGACGGGTCCTCGTCGGCGGACGGCCCGATCACCGCCTGCACGTGGCCGGCGACCTCGCCGGCGGCGGACCCTTCCTGGTGTCGGGCATCCCCGGCGTCGCCGCCCAGGCGTCCCGGGCGGCGCGCTCGATCGGTGGGGTCAGGAGCCGTTGAGGGCGTCGGCGGCCTCGGCGCTGCTGTCGCGGAGGAACGTCCTGCAGCGCTCGGCCTCGGAGTCTTCCCCGATGGCGGCGGCGGCCCGGGCGAGGGCGTGCAGGGCGCGCAGGAAGCCGCGGTTCGGCTCGTGCTCCCACGGGATGGGGCCGTGGCCCTTCCAGCCCGCCCGGCGCAGCTGGTCCAGCCCGCGGTGGTAGCCGGTGCGGGCGAACGCGTAGGAGTCGATGACGCTGCCCTTGGCGAAGGAGCGGTCGGCCAGCTCGGCCCACGCGCCCGGGTGGTCCGGGTGGCGCGCGGCGACCTCGAACGGGTCGACGCCCTCCTCCAGGGCCGTCCGGGCTTCGGGGTTGTCCGGAAGTTCGGTCGGAGCGGGGCCGCCGAGCAGGTTCTGGGTCATGCCGGTCATGGTAAGCGGGCGCCCCCCACCGGATTCAACCGGCCGGGGTCAGGCGGGCACGGAAAGCGGCAGGCGGAAGCGGGCGGAGCCGCCGTCCCTGGAGGAGCGGGCCGCCGGCCAGCCGCTCCGGACGAACATGAGCGCCTGCCGGTTGGTGAGGATGACGTCCGCGCCGAACTCGGTGACGCCGCGCCGTCCGGCGAGCTCGGACAGGCAGCCGACGAGGGCGCGGCCGAGGCCCCGGCGCTGCCAGGGGTCGGCGACCAGGACGGCGAGGTCGGCGCGCCAGGCCCGCGTCGCGTCGCGGACGTATTCGGCGATGCCGAGGATCTCGTCCCCGTCCAGCGCGACGAGGGCCTCGCGGTCCCAGTGGTCGAGGCCCTCCAGGAGGCCGACGTAGTGGTCGGGCAGGCGGGGCGTGCCGGAGAAGAAGCGCATGTAGAGGCTCGCGGCCGACAGGCGGTCGGACATGCGCCGGACGCGGTCGCGGTCGGTGACGCCGTACGGGCGGATCCGGACGTCGTCGAGCACGGTGTCCATCCGGGCGACGGTGCGCCCATCGAGTTGCTTCACACAACTCATTGGATCGCAGAAAGTTGTGTGAAGCAACCTCGGCGCGCGTTCTCAGGTCGCCGGACGGCGGCCGAGGAAGGCGACGAGACGGTCGCCGGGCGTCGCGTGCGGGCCGGGGTCCACCGGGTCGCCGAACAGCGGCAGGCGGCCGCAGGGCGGCGCCAGGGTCCGCCACACGTCCAGGAGATCGGTGGCCAGGTCCGGAGGAATGGGCCGCGCCGCGCCGGTCGCCTGCGCCACGTCCCAGCCGTGCACGGCCGCCTCCAGAGCCCCCGCGCCGACCACCGCCTCCACGGGGAGGCAGCGGTCGCCGATCGCCGCCGTCCCCGCGGCGCCGTCCGGGCGGCGGGAGGAGGCCATGGTGTGGCGCAGCACCCGGACGGCGTGGACGCGCAGCGCCGAGACCGGGTCGCCGGCCGGTTCGACCGGGGCCGGACGGATGCCGACCCGGCCCGCGGCCAAGCCCTCGTGCACCGCCGCAAGGGAGTCGCCGATGTGCAGCAGCAGCGTGTTGAGATTCCATGCCGCGCACGGCGTCGGGTGCGTGAGCATCGGCCGCGCGACGTGCTGGACGGTGGTCAGGAGATAACCGATCGAGCGCTCCAGGATGCACGCGTCGGATCGCAGGGGCGCCGATGCGCCGGTCGCCTCACGCATTCGGCTCCTCACCTCGCCGGGATGATCACATGTACAGACCCGCGCGGCGGCGAGAAATCATCGGCGGCCGTTGCCGGTCCACCTCGTGAGGGGGCGGTGAAAAGCGCGGCGTCGCCGTTTACGAGGGAAGACGCACGATCCGCAGGAATGCGGGGAGGACCCAGGGCCGCCGGCCCCGGATGACGACCTTGCGGCTCAGCACCGCCCGCGCCCTGCCGATCCGTCCGAACAGCATCAGGTTG
Organism: Actinomadura sp. NPDC000929; assembly: GCF_040492065.1. Lineage (NCBI taxonomy): Bacteria > Bacillati > Actinomycetota > Actinomycetes > Streptosporangiales > Thermomonosporaceae > Actinomadura > Actinomadura sp. NPDC000929. The sequence goes on from NZ_JBEUPA010000014.1 coordinate 27,700, forward strand.
AGCGCCGTCGGGTCGAAGAAGAGCCGCACGTCGGGGCGGCCGTCCGGCTCCTCCACGGTGACGAACCCGTCGGTCATCGCCATCACCACGGGGGCGGTGTGGTCGGAGCGGAACTCGACGGAGATCCGCCCGGCGGGCGCGGGGCCGTGGCCGTCCAGCAGCCGTCCGTACCCGTACTCGGTCACCCCGACGAGGAACATCTCGAAGAAGGGGGCCGCCTCCCGCGACGGGACGTGCCAGGGCCTGCGCAGGGGCCGGGCCATGTCCCGCCCGTGGATCTGGAGCTCGTTGAGGAGATGCGCCAGCAGCCCGCCGAGCGGGACGCGCGAGCCGCCCAGCCAGGGCAGCGCCGTCGTCGGATCCGCGTCCCGCGTCGCCGTCAGGATCCGGTCGACATCGCGGACCAGGAGGTCGGCGAGCGCCCGCGGATCGCGCTCGGGGAAAAGGCGCAGCAATTCCTCGTTCGCGGCGTCGACCGTATCGACGATCGTGCTCCGGACGAGTTCATCGGGCACGGCCAGGGGATCGTCGCACCCGGCGGGATCGACCATCTGGTGATAGAACCGCGCGAGAGTGGCGACGTGCGCCGCCGTATCGGTGACGGTCCAGGTGGCGGTGGCATTCGCGTCGGAACCGGGCGAGGTCAGCAGCTCGGCGAACCGGTCGCCGGTCTCGCGCAGAAACGTCCGGGTCGCCGCCCAGTTCTCTTCCGTAAGCCGAACCACCATGGCCAGATGGTCGCAATTTCCGTCGAGCCCGGCAAGCTTTCAAAAAGGGGGACCGAATTCCGCGAAACGGCCAGTAACTCCGGCGGCCCGGGTCAGGCCGCCGCCGCCCGCGCGGCGGTGAACGCGGCCCATGCCAGGCATTCCAGCAGGCGGGCGTCCGCACCGTCGTCGCGGCGGAACTCCGCGATGACCGCCGGGCCGACCCGGTGCGAGGCGAGCGCGGTCAGCAGCACGAGCCGTCCGGCGGGACGGTCCGCCGCCGGAAGCCCGGCCACGGCCGCGTCGATCCGCGCGGGCTCCGCCGTGCGCCCGTCCCACCCGGCGAGCTCGGCGGCCAGCAGATCCCGGACCGGCGCCGGCACCACCCGCTCGCCCGCCCGGTCGATGACGGCCGACGCGCGCGCGAGCGCATCGGCGATCACCTCGTTGCCCGCCGTCCAGGGCGGCGCGCCGGACGCCGGCGCGGCCGGCAGCAGGTCGAGGGAGTCGCCCGGCGCGGGCCGGGCGCGCGAGCTCGCGGCCATCAGGCGGCCCACCACCCGGCTGATCGCGCCGTGCGCCCGTGCCGGGGCCCTCGGGGGGAACGGCGAGTCGCCCAGGAAGATGTTGACCATCCGGTTGTAGTAGTGGAAGGCGAAGGCGGTGCCGACGATCTCGGGCGCCTGCTCGGGCGGGAACGGGCGCCCGGGCGCCCCGGGCGTGCCGAACCGCTCGCCCCACTCGGCGATCGCGCGGATGCGCGGGTCGCCCACCTCGCCGAGCCTGCCCGCGGCGATCGCGGCGGCGTCGCGCCCGCGCACGAGCCCGTGCAGCGTGGTGCTGTGCGCCGCCACGCAGTAGGGGCAGGAGTTGCCGAGCGACACCGCCGCGGCGGCGGCCTCCTTGGCCGCGCGGTCGGCCTCCCCCGGCACGACCAGGGTCTCGCGCAGCATCGTCCACACGGCGGCGAGCAGGTCGGGGACGGGGGAGTGCAGGATCACCGGCGGCGCGAGGATGCCGAAGTCCCGTTCGAGCTGGCCGTAGACCCGCGCGACCAGCCCCCGGGCGGCCGCGTGCCGGACGACTGAGACGTGCGCGACCTGCGCTTCCGCCCCGCGCCGCGCCGCCCGGACCAGACTGCTGTTCATCGCCGAACCACGCCCTGCCGTCCTCGGTGCGCGCCTGGGCTCGGATGGTACCGACGGAGGCCGGAAAGCACAGCCGCCCCCGCGACGGCCGCGAGCACTCCGGGAGCATCTCGGGCCGTCCGGAAAGGGACCGCCATGACGGGAGACCGGCTCGGGGGCGTCCGGCGGAACTAGGGCCTGGCTCGAAGGGGGCCCGGACTCCGGAACACGGCCTAGGCGCTCGGGCCTGGGCGGGGGGCGACGTCGGCGGGGCCGAGGTGCGCGCCGCAGGAGCCGCACGTGAACGCGGGGGTCAGCGCGCCGTCGCAGCCCCGGTGCCCGATGATCAGCGGCGGGCCCTCCGGCGCGTAGTGGCGGTCGCCCCACATCATCAGGGTCATGACCGCGGGCCACAGCTCCACGCCCTTGCGGGTCAGCCGGTACTCGTGCCGCTCCGGCCGCTGCTGGTACGGGACGCGGCGCATGATGCCCTCGTCGCAGAGCCGGTTGAGCCGGTCGGTGAGGACGTTGCGGGCCACGCCCAGGGCCTGCTGGAAGTCGTCGAAGCGCCGCACGCCCTGGAACGCGCTGCGGATCACCAGCATCGTCCAGCGGTCGCCGACGACCTCCAGCGAGCGGGCGACCGAGCAGTTCTGCGAGTCGTACGTGCGGGGCAGTGCCACGCTTCGGAGCCTACCCGCGTTTCGTCAGGCAACGGGCATGGCCGGGGGCCCTGCGGCCCCCGGCCCGCTCCGCTACTTCAGCTTCTGGCCGGCGGACTGGAGGTTCTCGGCGGCCTGGACGATGCGGGCGGCCATCGCGGCCTCCGCCGCCTTGCCCCATGAGCGCGGGTCGTACTGCTTCTTGTTGCCGACCTCGCCGTCGACCTTCAGCACGCCGTCGTAGTTGCGGAACATGTGATCGGCGACCGGGCGGGTGAAGGCGTACTGGGTGTCGGTGTCGATGTTCATCTTGACGACGCCGTACGACACCGCCTCCCGGATCTCCTCCAGCGTGGAGCCCGAGCCGCCGTGGAACACCAGGTCGAACGGCTTGTCCTTGCCGTACTTGGCGGCGACCGCGTCCTGGATCTCCTTGAGCACCGCGGGACGCAGCTTGACCGAGCCCGGCTTGTAGACGCCGTGCACGTTCCCGAACGTCGCGGCCAGGATGTAGCGGCCCTTCTCGCCCACGCCGACGGCCTCGGCGGTCGCGAGCGCGTCGCCGGGCGTCGTGTAGAGCTTCTCGTTGATCTCGTTGGCGACGCCGTCCTCCTCGCCGCCCACGACCCCGATCTCCATCTCCATGATGATCCGGGCCTTGGCGCACTCCTCCAGGAGTTCGGCGGCGATCCGCAGGTTCTCGTGCAGCTCGACGGCGGACCCGTCCCACATGTGCGACTGGAACAGCGGCTCCTCGCCGCGCGCCACCCGCTCCTGCGAGATCTTCACCAGCGGCCGCATGAAGCCGTCCAGCTTGTCCTTCGGGCAGTGGTCGGTGTGCAGGGCGATGTTCACCGGGTACTTGGCCGCCACGACCCGGGCGTACTCCGCCAGCGCGGTCGCGCCCGTGACCATGTCCTTCACCGTGGAGCCGGACAGGTACTCGGCTCCTCCGGTGGACACCTGCACGATGCCGTCGCTCTCGGCCTCCGCGAAACCGCGCAGCGCGGCGTTCAGCGTCTGGCTGGACGTCACGTTGATCGCGGGGAAGGCGAAGCCGTCGCGCTTCGCACGGTCGAGCATCTCCGCGTAGACCTCGGGCGTTGCGATGGGCATTGTCAGCGTCCTTTCATACGCAGGGTGCCGCCGGGCATCCGGCCGGGCGGTAGCTCCCGGACGTCCGCGTACCCAGTGACTGCCCAGGTCACGCGGTTTCCGGGTCGGGCATGCCGTCCGCGCCCAGTATCTCGCCTAATCGGAGCGTGGGGAAAGGTACGCTCGCTGTGTGGATCTCACTGCCCTTCCCCTTGACATCACCGAGTGGCTGCACCCGACCGCATGGCTGCAGCTTTTCGGCACATTCGCGACGATCGGCGTGCTCGCCATCATCTTCGCGGAGACCGGCCTGCTGATCGGCTGCATCCTTCCGGGCGACTCGCTGCTGTTCACGGCGGGGATCCTCACGGCGGTCTCGACCGTCAACGGCCAGGACTTCCAGCCGCTGTCGCTGCCCTGGCTGCTGATCGGCGGGCCGGTGGCGGCGATCGCCGGCGCCCAGCTCGGCCACTTCCTCGGCGCCCGCTACGGCCGCAAGCTCTTCGACCGGCCGGACTCGCGCATCTTCAAACAGGAGTGGGTGGAGAAGGCCGAGTACTACTTCAACCGGTTCGGCCCCGCGAAGGCGGTGGTCCTTGCCCGGTTCATCCCGATTGTCCGGACGTTCCTCAACCCGCTCGCCGGGATGCTGGGCATGGACGCGAAGAAGTTCTTCGTCTGGAACGCGATCGGCGGCATCGTCTGGACGGACGCGCTGTTCCTCCTCGGCCACTTCCTCGGGTCCGAAGTGCCCGACGTTGAGAAATACATCCTCCCGGGCGTAGCGGTCATCCTGGTTCTCTCGGTCATTCCGATCATTCGGGAGGTCCTGAAGGGGCGCAAAGCGGACCACGGTCCGAATAAGAATGGTCCGGAAGAGTCCCGTCCGTCGCTCAGCGGTGACAGTTATCGCTAACCTCCCCATGTGGGACGTCACCGGTCGGACCCTAGGGGTCTCGCGCGCATACTGATCGCGGCCTTGGCCGTGATGGCCGCCTTGGCCCTGCTCATCGTCGGGGGCATGGCCCTGGTCAACGCGATCATGAGCGAGCCCGACAAGAAGGGACCCGCGACGGGTGCATCGCCATCGGGTGACGGCGGGCGGACGACGCCGAGCAGCAACGAGACCACGACCTCGCCGACGGCGCCGCTCCCCCTGGTGATCCGCGTGACCGGCCAGCCGACGACCGTCGTGGTCCGGGTGGCCGACGCCGGCGGCAAGGTGCTCGCCAACAGCACGCTCAACACCGGCGACACCCTCCAGTTCAAGGAGGCGCCCCTGCAGGTCGTCGCCCTCAACGGCGGCTCCCTGCAGGTCGCGATCTACGGCAAGGTCCAGCCGCGCGAGCCGAACGGCCAGCGCGCCCAGTGGCTCGTCAAGGCCCGCTAGCCGAGACCGAGGTCGGCGACCTCGTAGGGGTGCCGGTACTCCAGGCCCTCCTCGGCGATCCGGCCGGCCGCGCCGCGCTCCAGGATCGTCGCGACCGCCACCACCTCCGCCCCCGCCTCGCGCAGCGCCTCCACCGCCGTGAGGACGGAGCCTCCGGTGGTCGAGGTGTCCTCCACGGCGAGGACCCGGCGCCCCGCCACGTCCGGCCCCTCGATCCGGCGCTGCAGCCCGTGGGCCTTGCCCGCCTTGCGGACGACGAACGCGTCCAGGGCCCGGCCGCGGGCCGCCGCCGCGTGCAGCATCGCGGCGGCCACCGGGTCCGCCCCGAGCGTCAGCCCGCCCACGGCCTCGTAGTCGAGGTCCGCGGTCGCGTCCAGCATGACCCGTCCCACGAGCGGGGCCGCGGCCCCGTCCAGCGTCACCCGGCGCAGGTCCACGTACCAGGACGCCCGCTTCCCCGAGGACAGCACGAAGTCGCCGTGCACCACGGCCTTGTCCTTGATCTTCTGCAGCAGCTCATCACGATCGCTCACGTGCAGAACCCTATTGACCCTGCGTACGCGCTCCGTCCCCGCCGTGTACGGTTCGCGGGGTGACACCCGGAACCGTCGTCCTGCTGCACGCCCCCGGCGCCACCGCGGCCTCCTGGGGCGACCTTCCCGAGATGCTCCGCTCGTACGGCCTGGACGTCGTGGCGCCGGACGTCCCGGACGACTCCGGCCCCCGCTACATCGCCCGCGTCTCGCTCACCATCACCGCGACCGCCCCGGTGCCGCCGCTCGTCCTCGTGGCGCACGGGGCCGCCGGCCCCCTGCTGCCCGGCATCGGCCTGGCGCAGCGCGCCGCCCACCGCGCCGTGGGCGGCTACGTGTTCGTCGACGCCGATCTGCCCCGCCCGGCCCGGCACGACCACGACGCCCCGCAGGACGACCTCCCCACGGCCCCAGATTGGCCGGAGGCGCCCTGCGGGTACCTCCGGACCCATGCGGACCGCTCCGCATCCCCGGAGCACGACCAGGCCGTCAGAGAGGCTCGGCTACGCGGCTGGCCCGTGACCGAACACGAACCCCCCACCGCCGCCGCCCAATCCCTGAGCGAACTCATAGCCCGCTTGTGAGGAAGCCTGAACGGGGCGGCTCGTGACAGGGCCCTGAGTTACCCGTTCTTCAGAAGGTCGTCGAGGAGGGCGTCGTAGTCGTCTTCGCTTCGGCCCAGGTCGATGCGGGCTCGGTAGCGGAGGCGCAGGAGGGCCTCAAGACTGTCCTCGGCCAAGGCGACGTCGTCCGGGCCGGGGGTGAGGGAGTCGGCGTCCGGGGACGGCGCCTCGTCGGGGCCGCCGCCCATGCCCGTGCCCACGGCGCGGTCGCGGAGTTCGAGGACGACGTCGGCCCCGCTGGTGGCCCACTCGTGGGCACCGGTGGCGTCGCCCTGGGCGTAGAGCACCTCGGCTACGGCGCGGTACACCTCGGGGTCGCGCGGCTTGTCGGCGCGGATCTGGTCGACCAGGGCGCGGGCCTCGTCCCCGCGGCCCAGCTCGAAGAGCGCGTCGGCGAGGTAGGCGCGCGGGTCGCCGTAGGTCTCGCCGCCGTCCTCCATGGCCCGGCGGTACAGCTCGGCGGCCCGGGCGTGGTCGCCGGCGTGCTGCCACTGCTCGCCCGCCCGCAGCAGGACGTTGGCGCGTGAGACTCCGCCGGACACCGACTCGGCCAGCTCGGACAGCCTGCGGGCCGCCGAGATGTGATCGCCGGTGCGCAGGGTGTCGAACTCCAGGTCGTCGAGATCGTCTTCCGTCACATGCGTCACGGTTCAACGCTACCCGGCGCCGCCCGGCCGAAGCGGGCGAATCGATGATGATCGTGGAATACCGGGGCTAACGACGTCAGGTCACCTGCGGGAACGTTCGAGCGCGTCCCAGAAGCCGCGGCGCAGGGCGTGGCGGACCTCGTCGTGCAGCAGGAAGTCTATGGGCAGCGAGGAGCCCTGCAGGAGCCGGGCCTCGAGGTCGGACGGCATGCGCGGCTTGCGGGCGAGGACCGCCTCCAGCCACAGCGCGGGGGCGTCGCGGGCGACGGACTCGCCGAAGTCCTGGCCTTCCTGGTGGGCGGCCTTGACGGCGTCCGAGAGGGTCGGGGTCTGCTGCACCGGGACGGGGGAGATCTGCTGCGGGCCGGTGTAGGGGCCGTGCTGGCCGCCGGACGGCGACGGCTGCGGCTGGAGCGTCTGCGGGGGAGGCGGCGGGGAGGGCGCCGGGATGGGGGACGAGGTGTACTGCGGGCTGGGGGCCGGCGGCGCGGGCGGAGACGGGGCCTGCGTCGAGGACGGCCCGGCCGGGGCGGGATTCGGCGGGAGCGGCAGCCCGCCGGTGCCGTAGGACGATCCGGCGAGCCCGCCGCCCGTGCCGCCGGGCAGCGGCATGGGCCCGGTGCCGATGCCGTGCCCGCCGGTCGGGGAGGACCCGCCGCCCAGCCCGCCGGTCATGGCCGGGCCGAGGTCGCGGACCGCCGGGGCCGGCGAAGGGGCGGGCGCGGGGGCCGGGGTCGCGGGCGGGATGCTCAGCGGGGACGCGGGCGGCGGCCCGTTGCCGGCGGGGCTCTGGAGCGGGCCGAGCGAGGAGGCGTGCCCGTTCGTGCTTCCGTGCCCGTTGGACAGCGGGCTCGTCCCGAGCGAGGAGCCCCCGTCGACGCCGGTGAGCAGGTTGACGTAGGGGCGCAGGTGGCTGGAGCCGATCTCGATGAGGTCGTCGCACTCCTGGCGCAGCACCCGGGAGATCGTCCAGTTGCCGTCGACGGCGACGTGCACGACCGTGACGCGGACGCCGAGGTCCTGCGCGTCCGCGACGACCTGGGCGAGGTCCTCGTCGCCGCTGACCAGGACGGCGTCGGCGAGCGCCGAGTTGCGGGCCAGGGCCATCAGGTCGCGGTGGATCTCGGTGTCGACGCCCTCGCGGCGGCCGGGGCGGATGCGGCCGAGCCGCAGCTTGAGGCCCGGCAGGTCGGCCAGCGCGTCGTGCTCGGGGTTGCGGCGCCCCTCGACCGTCGCCTCGTACCAGTAGCAGCGCAGCAGCGGCATGCCGGTGCGCTCCCTGGCGAGGTTGCCGAGGAGTTGCAGGAGGCCGCCGAAGTCCCACGAGACGGTCTCGCGATGGCGCGTGCCGTGTACCGCCATGGCACCGTCCGCCAGCAGGTAGCCGGCGTCCACGAACAGGGCGCAGCGATCCATGCGGCACCGCCCTTCCTCAACACGGGAGCTCACAGCGTGCCCATTTCGGCGTAGCGACCCCGGGCGCTTATAGCGTAGTGAAGCCCGTCTGCCCGGTAGGCCGTTACGGCGATTCGCCACTCTTTCATGGCAAGCCGCCGGTTGGCGACTCCTCGGTAACAAGGATTCGGGAGCCGCGGCGGACGCTACCAGCCCTTCAGGCTCCGTCCGGCCCTTCCGAAGGATCTTTACGGGAAGAATCAGATGGCGGGGTCAGTGCAGGCGTGCCCGCGACCCTCACTTCAACCCGGGAGGGCGGCCGTGACCGCGGGCATCGCCGTGGGAGGCGGCGCGGTGCCGTATGAAGCGGATGTCGCCGCCTGGCGTGTCGAGGTCCAGGTGGACGCGCACCTCGACCGGCAGCAGCGGCACCCGCACTTCGATGTGGACCAGCAGGCCTCCAGGGCGTTCGACGGGACTGGGCGGGGGCGGGGCGGGCTCGGAAGGCCTGCCGACGTGCGGCGGTCTCACCCGAGGCTTCGGCGCCGGGCGGGGCGGCGTGGCCCGGGGTGCGGCCGCCGGCCGGACGGGGGCCTGCTTCTTCGCGAGCGGCTTCGCCGCCGGCGGCCTGACCGCGGGCGGTTTCGCGGCGGGCGGCCGGACGGCGGGCGGGGCGACCGGCTCGGCGGCGGCGGGCGGCGGTGTGCGAGGCGGGGGGACGGGCCGGTCGTCGGACACGAGCGTCAGGGCGAGCGCCACCGCGCAGGCGGCGGCCACCACGGACCCCGCGAGCACCTGCTGGCGGCCTTTGGGCAGATGCCGTGCCCACAGGAGGAAGCCGCCTTTGGACGCCAGGTAGGCGGTGCCCGCCGAGCCCAGGACGAGCGGCCCGATGACGTCGCGCAGTGCCGTGTTCACCTGCGCCAGTTCCGTGTGGAGGCCCTTGCAGCGCTTGCAGCCGTCCAGATGGCGCCCGACCCGGCGGGAGTCGCGGCCCGGCAGCGCGTCGCGAACGTAGGCGCCGAGCTTGTCCAGGACGGGACGGCACGCGTCGCCGGGGTCGAGGCCGTCGAGGTGCATCTGGAGGTAGGCCTGCCGCAGCCCCTCGCGGGCCCGGTAGGCGAGCGCGGCGGCGCCGTTCGCGGTCAGGCCGAGGATCGGGGCGACGTCGGCGGGCTTCTCGTCCTCGACCTCGGTGTGCCAGAGGACGGTCTGCCACCGCTCGGGCAGCGACAGGAAGGCCCGCGCGACCATCGAGCGTTCCAGCCTCTCGACCGCGGGGTCGTCGAAGGGCTCCTCGACCTCGTACGCCTCGATGTCGCCGGTGTGGTGGACGCGCCGGTCGGCGCGCTGCCGGTCGTAGACCGTCCGCCGGACGGCCGTGAGCAGGTAGGGCCGGAAGCCGGAGTCGGGCCCGCCGCCGCGCCTGAGCACGGAGAGGACCTTGGCGAACGCGTCCTGGACGGCGTCCTCGGCGGCGTCGCGCCCGGCCAGATGGCCGGCGAGCCCGCGCGCGGCGGGCAGGTGCCGCTGGTAGAGCGTGCCGTAGGCGGCGTCGTCGCCCTCGCGGGTCCGGGAGATGAGTGCGGCATCGCTCGGCTCGGCGCCGCCGGGCGCCGCCACCTCGTCCCCTGGTCCCATGCTTGCTCATTGTGACTGATTGACCACCTGTTGTCGCTCATTTTGGTCACAGATATCTGCGGGAGCCGCGTCATAGCCGGGACACGGCGCCGTTGGAGGGGTGTGGACGGCGTCTGGGCGGGGTCGTCCACGCGGCGGGTGCGTTCGTTTCATCGAGGGGGTGAAACGAACGCACCCGTCCGTCACGTGATCTCGGTGCGCCCCATCTCGGACATCGTGCCGCTGGTCCCGGGCGTCTCCCACCGCACGCCGCAGGCGCTTCCGGACAGCTCGACGGTGGCGATGGCGTTGTCGAACCAGGGGCCGTTCGTCATCCGCCACCGGATCGGCGGCGCGGGCACCTTCGCCAGCCTCGCCAGGACGCGGAACGGCCGGCCGGCGGCCCGCGAGTAGGCGATGCGGTTCGCCCACCGGAACTTGCCCTCCAGCGGGTTGCGCAGGGGCGAGCAGACGATCTGGGTGATCTTCGACTGGGTGGCGGGCGTGGTGATCCGCGCCAGGTAGGAGTAGTGGATGTCGCCGGACAGGAACGAGATGCTCGCCGGCGCGGGTCCGCGCTCCCCGCGGCCGACGGCGACGACGCCGGCGGCGACGGCGCGGAACGACCTCTCGAACGCGGCCCAGTGCTCCAGGTCGGCGGCCTGGCGGATCTTCTCGCCGACCGCCGCGCCGCGCCTGCCCCACGCGCCCTCGGCCACGGCCTCGTTCCACGACTCGGCGTGGTGGATGGCCATGGGAAGCAGGAAGGGGAGCGAGCTGGCGATGAGGAGGTGGTCCATGCCGCCCTGGCACTGGCCGTCCAGCCAGTCGAACTCCTCGTCGTCGAGCATGCCGCGCCGGTCGTCGGTGAGGAGGCGGGAGCACCGGCTGTCGACGACGATCAGGCGCGTGCCGGCCCAGTCGTGGGCGTAGCTCCAGCGCGTGGTCTCGGGCTGCTTGTCGGCCTTCTCGGCGAACGCGTCGAGGACGGCGCCCGCGTCGCCGGTCTCGTCGGAGGCGGCCCGGACGGCCGCGAAGACGGGGTCGGACGCCCGGTCCTGAGGCGACATGTTCCCGAGGTGCTGGTAGATCCAGTACGACCCGATGCCGCCGGTGATGCGCGCCTTCCACCAGGGCTGGGACCACATCTCCCGGCGCCAGGTGTACGAGGTGTTCCAGTCGTCGCGGATGTCGTGGTCATCGAAGATCGTGAAGGTGGGGACGGTGGACAGCAGCCACCGGACGGCCGGGTCGTCGTGCCAGGCGAGCTTGTAGAGCTGGGTGTAGTCCTCGTAGTCGGCGACCTCGTCGTCCGGCGGCGAGCCGGGGGCGCGGCGGCCGCTGATGAACTCGCGCATCTGGGGGGTCAGCTCGTCGGCGTACACCTGGTCGCCGACCATGAGCAGGACGTCCGGCCAGACGGCGTCCTCCCCGCCGGTCCGGAGCCTGTCGGCGAACGCGGTGAGGGCGTCGTGCCCGTACTCCTCCACGGTCCCGGGCGAGCGGCGGCAGGAGCCGAAGGAGATGCGCAGCTCGCCGTGCTCGCGCAGCGTCCTGATGTGGGACGGGGGGAACCCGGCGCCGGCCTCGGGCCAGACGGTCTCGCCGTCCGCCTCCACCTCGTACGGGATCCGCGCCCCCGGCTCCAGCCCGTCGATCTCGACGACGGCGTAGTGGTGGCCGTGCGCCGTGAAGGTGCGGGCGGCGGCGTCCACCCCCTGCTCCCGGTTGACGACCCTGACCTCGCACGGACGATCGGTCTCCACCCAGATCGTCGCGGTGCGGTGACTCACGTGCCGGAGGTGGGGGCCGAGTACCAAAGCGGTCATAGAACGCCTCTCTAGCGGACGGGCGCCGATGTGTCCACAGCGCGGCCGGCCCGCGCCCGCACCGGAGGTCAGCGGGAGCCCAGGACCTCGGCCTCCTTCTCGGGGGGCAGACCGACCACGGGACGGTCGGGACGCTGCGGAGCGCTGCCGCCTATCGACCGGAGCCAGGCCCAGGTGTCCGCGACCGTTTCCTGGACGGGCCTGCACCGCAGCCCCGCGGCGAGAGCCTTGCCGACATTGCCCCGGTGCAGGGTGTCGTACGCCTCCCCGGGCGGGAGCCAGACGGGAAGGTCGGTCCACGGCTCGATGCCCGCTTCCAGAATCGCTTCGGGGGCCGTCCAGACGAGATTCGCCTCCGCCCCCGTCATGTCGACGCAGGACTGGAGCAGTTCCTCCATCGTCGTGTGGCCGGGTGGGCTGACCAGGTCGTAGGGGCCGCCGAGCCCGCGTGCGACGGCGTCCAGGGTCCAGACGGCGAGGTCCCGCACGTCGATGTACTGCAGGCCGGCGTCGCGCGGGCCGGGCGCCAGGACGTCGCCGCCCCGTGCCATGCGCGTCAGCCACCAGGGCAGCCGCCCGATGTTCTCGTACGGGCCCAGGATGAGGCCCGCCCGGACCAGGAGGGCGTTGTCCCCGTAGACGTCGAGCGCCGCGAGTTCCCCTCCGCGCTTCGCCTCCGCGTAGTCGACGTCGCCGTCGTCTGGGGAGCCGTCCACGACCTCGGCTTCTTCGCCGAGCCCGGACGGTTCCGGATACCGGTACACCGAGCGGCTGGAGATGTAGGCGTACCGCGTGACGCGTCCATCGAGCAGGCGCGCTGTATTCCGGACGACGAACGGTGCGGCGGACCAGGTGTCGATGACGGCGTCCCACTCTCCGTCCTCAAGCGCCTTGAGACCGCCCTCCGCGGTGCGGTCGCCGTGCAGCGAGACGACTCCCTGGGGCGGCTCGTGGCGCCCTCTGTGGAAGACCGTGACGTCCCAGCCGCGGGCAAGAGCCTCTTCGGTGATCGCCCGTCCGACGAACTCCGTCCCGCCCAGCATCAGAAGCCTCATGGAAGAACTCTGCCTTCCGTACCGGCCGGGTGTCGAAATCGGGTGGGCCCGAGTGTCGACAGAGTGACGGCCCCCGGCGACGAGTTTCGGAGCCGGCGAGGGTCACCACCTACAGGAGGAGGAACGATGCACTACCTGATGCTGATCTGCGGGGTCGAGGAGCAGGAGATGAGCCCCGCCGAGCAGGACGCGATGATCGCCGACACCGAGGCGTGGGTGAAGGAGATGGACGGCCGCGGCGTCCGGAGGTTCGGCGACCGGCTGCGCCTCACCGACACCGCGACCACCGTGCGCGTGCGGGACGGCGAGACGCTGCTGTCGGACGGGCCGTTCGCCGAGACCAAGGAGCAGATCCTCGGCTTCGACCTGATCGACTGCGCCGACCTGGAGGAGGCGCTCGACGTCGCGTCCCGGCACCCGTCGGCGCGGCGCGGCTCGATCGAGGTGCGGCCGCTCTGGCCGTTCGGGGAGGAGTGACGGAGACAGCAGTGACGGACGCGGGACGTGCGGTCGCGGCGGCCTTCCGCGAGGAGTGGGGCCGGGTCGTCGCGACCCTCATCCGCATGACGGGCGACTGGGACCTCGCCGAGGAGTGCGCCCAGGAGGCGTTCGCGCGCGCCCTCGAACGCTGGCCGGACGACGGGGTGCCGCGCCGGCCGGGCGCCTGGCTGACCACGACGGCCCGCAACCACGCGCTGAACCGGATCCGGCGCGGCGCGACGGAGACCGCGAAGCTCAGGGAGCTGGGGACGATGGCGGACGCGGAGGAGGGGCCGGACCCGGGCGGCCTGCCCGACGACCGGCTCCGGCTGGTCTTCACCTGCTGCCATCCGGCGCTGCCGGTCGAGGCCCGCGTGGCGCTCACGCTGCGCACGGTCCTCGGCCTGACCACCGGGGAGATCGCGCGGGCGTTCCTGGTCGCCGAGCCCGCGATGGCGCAGCGCCTCGTCCGGGCCAAGCGGAAGATCCGCCAGGCGGGCATCCCGTACCGGGTGCCGCCCGCGCACCTGCTGCCGGAGCGTACGGCGGCGGTCCTCGGCGTCGTGTACCTGCTGTTCAACGAGGGGTACGCGGCGACCGAGGGCACCGACCCGGTGCGCGCCGGCCTGTGCGCGGAGGCGATCCGCCTCGCCCGGCTCCTGCGCGGCCTGGCCCCGGACGACCCGGAGGTCGCCGGGCTCCTCGCGCTCCTGCTGCTCCAGCACTCGCGGCACGCCGCGCGGACGGACGGGGCCGGCGACCTGGTCGCCCTGGAGGACCAGGACCGGAGCCGCTGGGACCGCGCGGCGATCGCCGAGGGCGCCGCGCTCGTTGACGAGGCCCTCCGCCGGGGCGAGCCCGGCCCCTACCAGGTGCAGGCGGCCATCGCCGCGTGCCATGGCGCCGCGCGCACGGCGGGCGAGACCGACTGGCCGCAGATCGCCGCCCTGTACGGAAGGCTCGAAGCGATGGTGTCCGGGCCCGTCGTCCGGCTCAACCGGGCCGTCGCGGTGGCGATGGCGGACGGGCCCCTGGCGGGCCTGGCGCTGGCCGACCGCATCGAGGGACTGGACGGCTACCACCTGTTCCACGCCACCCGCGCGGACCTCCTGCGCCGCCTGGGCCGGTCCGAGGAGGCCGCCGCGGCCTACCGGGAGGCGCTCGCGCTGGCCCGCGCCGACGCCGACCGCCGGTACCTGGCCCGCCGCCTTGGCGAGGTCCGGCGCACGGGCTGACGCGGTTGCGGACGACCCCCAACCGGCGGGGTGGTGGGAACCGATTCCGGGGGCGACGCCTCACACCGACCCTGACCGCCCGGCATACCGGGCGGTATTTATACCCCATACATGATTGTCTCGAGAAAATTGCGGATAAGTCTTGCGAGCGGCAATGTTCTGGCTATGGTCGAGTCCTTGCAACTCTCATTCGGTGGGGAAATGGGCTTGGGCATTGACGGGTGCCTCGCGTCGATGATGACCATTCCGGGGGCGCGGCGGGTCACGCTGGTCGACTGCGCCAGCGGGCTCGCCGTGGCGGCGGCCGGCCGGGAGGACGTCCTCGACCAGCACGAGGACGCCGCCGGCGCGACCGACGTGGTGCGGGCGGTGCTGGCGTCGCCGGCGCTCAGCGCCACCGCGGCGGGGGACGACGTCGAGGAGATCATTGTCTGCGGAACGGACGGATATCATTTGCTGGCCCTTACCGGAGCGAATCTCGACGGACATCTGTTCGTCCATTTACTGCTCGACCGGGAAAGGGGCAACATCGCGCTCGCCCGGCTCCGCGTGCGCGATCTCCTCGGCGAGATCACGGGCGGATGACATGGCGGACGCGAACGCGGGATGGGTCGCCGGGGCCCTGGCGGCCCTGGAACGGGAGAAGGCCACCGGCCTGCTGCGGGTGGGCGGCGACGGCGCGTTCCACGTCGACCGCGGGGCCGTCACCCTCGCCGAGAGCCGGCACACGCCGGGCCTCGGCGACCTCCCGGACGGGCCCGACCGGGAACTGGCCGGTCTGCTGGCGATGTTCGACGCCGCCTGCCTCCTCCTCGCCTCGCGGGCCGAGCCGGCGTTCACCGAGGGACCGCCGAGCGGCGGCCCCCGGCGGGTCACCGTGGCGACGCTCGTCCACGAGCAGCGCCGCCGCCGCGCCCTCCTCGACGCCGCCTGGCCCGACGGGAGCGTCGACGTCGCTCCGGTGGTGCCGGTCCGGCGCGTCCGGAGGCAGCGCGTCATCCTGACCGGCCTCCAGGCGGAGATCCTGCTCAACGCCGACGGCAATCGGACCCCTGCCCAACTGGCCCGCGAGCTCGGGCGGACGGTGTTCGCGTGCCTGCTCGCCGTGCGGGGGCTCGCCGCGGCGTCGCTGGTGCGGACCGGCCCGCCGGACGGGCCCGGCGCCCCGCCCGTCCGCGAGGAGGTCCCCGCCGACTGGGCGCCCGCGGACCACGACCTGCTCGTCCGGCTCCACGCGGCGCTGGTGGAGTTCGGCTGACCGTGCTGGGGACCGAGTGGCTCACTTGATCGAAAGGCTGGCGAAGGTGGCGAAACGAGCGGGGGCCGGCCCGGCGGGCGCACCGGGCACGCCGGGCGCACCGGCCGCGGGGGCCGCGGCGGTGCGCGCGACGGAGCAGGCGGTGGCGGCGGAGCTGAGGTCGCTGCGGACCCGTGTCCCGCGGCTCGACGGGAGCCTCGTGGCCTCGGTGGACGGGCTGCTCATCGCGCACGACCTGCCCGGGGCCGTCGAGCCCGCCGGCATGGCGGCCGTGACGGCGACGGGCCTGTCCCTCGCCCACCGGATCGCGCAGACCGCGCACGGCGGCGCCTTCCACGAGGTCGTGATCCGCGGCGTGGACGGCTACGTGGTCATCTACGCCGCCGGACCCACCGCGTCCCTCACCGTCCTCGCCGACCCGGACGTCAACGTGGGCCGCCTCCATCTGGAGTCGCGGCCCGCCGCCCGCGCCATCGCCGCCCACCTCACGGGCGCGCGCCGCCCCTGACGGCGCGGCGCCACGCAACGAAGCGCACGACAACGAAGCGCACACGACAAGGAAAGGGAGCACCATGTCCAACCTCGATCTCGCGCTCAAGGACATGATGACGATCGACGGGGCCATCGGCGTCGCCGTCGTCGACTACAACAGCGGGATGGCCCTCGGCCAGCTCGGCAGTTCCAAGGCCCTCGACCTGCAGGTCGCGGCCGCCGGAAACACCGAGGTGGTGCGCGCCAAGCTCCGCACGATGGACCAGCTCGGCATCAAGGAGGAGATCGAGGACATCCTCATCAGCATCTCCAGCCAGTACCACGTCATCCGGCCGGTCACCGGCCGCAAGGGCAAGGGGCTGTTCCTCTACATGGCGCTCGACCGCGCCCGCGGCAACCTGGCGCTCGCCCGCCACCGCCTCCGCGAGATCGAGGAGAACCTCGAGGTCTGACGGAACGCGAAGGCGGCCCGGGGAAAAGGATCCCCGGGCCGCCTTCGCGCGGTCACTTCGTCATCTTCAGGCCGCTCGACGGCTGGACGGTCAGGCGGTCGGCGGCCTCGTCGAGGTCGACGACCACCTCGTCCCCGTCGCGGACCTCACCGGACAGCAGCTCGCGGGCGAGCTGGTCGCCGATCGCCGTCTGCACCAGCCGGCGCAGCGGCCGCGCGCCGTACAGCGGGTCGTAGCCGGTCAGCGCCAGCCACTCGCGGGCCGCGGGCGTGACCCGCAGCGTGAGCTGCCGGTCGGCGAGGCGGTCGGCCAGCCGGTCCACCTGGAGGTCGACGATCCGGGTCAGCTCGTCGGTCGACAGGGCGTCGAACAGGATCACGTCGTCCAGGCGGTTGAGGAACTCCGGCTTGAACGAGTTCCGGACGGCGTTCCACACCGCCTCCCGCTTGGCCCCGTTCTCCAGCGTCGGGTCGACGAGGAACTGCGACCCGATGTTGGAGGTGAGGATCAGGATCGTGTTGCGGAAGTCGACCGTGCGGCCCTGGCCGTCGGTGAGGCGGCCGTCGTCCAGCACCTGCAGCAGGATGTCGAAGACCTCCGGGTGCGCCTTCTCCACCTCGTCCAGCAGGACCACCGAGTACGGGCGGCGCCGGACGGCCTCGGTGAGCTGGCCGCCCTCCTCGTAGCCGATGTATCCGGGCGGCGCGCCGACCAGGCGGGCGACGCTGTGCTTCTCGGAGTACTCGCTCATGTCGATGCGGGTCATCGCCCGCTCGTCGTCGAACAGGAACTCCGCGAGGGCCTTCGCCAGCTCCGTCTTGCCGACGCCCGTCGGGCCGAGGAACAGGAACGAGCCGGTCGGCCGGTCGGGGTCGGAGATGCCCGCGCGGGCGCGGCGCACCGCGTCCGACACCGTGCGGACCGCGGTCTCCTGGCCGATCAGCCGCCTGCCGAGCTCGTCCTCCATGCGCAGCAGCTTCGCGGTCTCGCCTTCGAGCAGCCGCCCCGCCGGGATGCCCGTCCAGGACGCGACCACGTCGGCGACGTCGTCCGGGCCGACCTCCTCCTTGACCATCGTGTCGCGGGTCTCGGTCGCCTCCGACGCCTCCTCCAGCTGCTTCTCCAGCGCCGGGATCTCGCCGTAGACGAGCCGCGAGGACGTCTCCAGGTCGCCGTCGCGCTCGGCCCGCGCGGCCTCGCCGCGCAGCTGGTCGATCCGCTCCTTGATCTCGCCGACCCGGTTCAGCTCCGCCTTCTCCCGCTCCCAGCGGGCGTTCAGGCCGCTCAGCTGCTCCTGCCGGTCGGCGAGGTCGGCGCGGAGCCGTTCGAGGCGCTGCCGGGACGCCTCGTCGGTCTCCTTCTCCAGGTTCATCTGCTCCATCTTCAGCCGGTCGACGGCGCGCTGCAGCTCGTCGACCTCGACCGGCCGGGAGTCGATCTCCATGCGCAGCCGGGACGCGGCCTCGTCCACCAGGTCGATCGCCTTGTCCGGCAGGAACCGGGAGGTGATGTAGCGGTCGGACAGCGTCGCCGCCGCCACCATCGCCGAGTCGTTGATCTGCACCTTGTGGTGCGCCTCGTACCGGCCCTTCAGCCCGCGCAGGATCGCGATCGTGTCCTCGACGGTCGGCTCCCCGACGAACACCTGCTGGAACCGGCGCTCCAGGGCGGCGTCCTTCTCGATCCGCTCCCGGTACTCGTCCAGCGTCGTCGCGCCGATCATCCGCAGCTCGCCGCGGGCCAGCATCGGCTTCAGCATGTTGCCGGCGTCCATCGCGCCCTCGGCCGCGCCCGCGCCGACGACGGTGTGCAGCTCGTCGATGAACGTGACGACCTGCCCCTCGCTCTTCCTGATCTCGTTGAGGACGGCCTTCAGCCGCTCCTCGAACTCGCCGCGGTACTTCGCGCCCGCGACCATCGCGCCGAGGTCCAGCGAGACCAGCCGCTTGCCGCGCAGCGACTCGGGGACGTCGCCCGCGATGATCCGCTGGGCCAGGCCCTCCACCACGGCCGTCTTGCCGACGCCGGGCTCGCCGATCAGCACCGGGTTGTTCTTCGTCCGGCGCGACAGCACCTGGATCACCCGGCGGATCTCCGGGTCGCGGCCGATGACCGGGTCGAGCCGGCCGTCGCGGGCCGCCGCCGTCAGGTCGACGCCGTACTTCTCCAGCGACTGGTAGGTGCCCTCGGGGTTCTCGCTGGTGACGCGGGCGTGGCCGCGCACCTTCTCGAACGCCTCCAGCAGCGCCTCGGGCGTCGCGCCGAACTCCTTCAGCAGGCCCGCCGCCGGACCGCCGTCCGCCGCCAGCCCGACCAGCAGGTGCTCGGTCGAGACGTACTCGTCCTCCAGCTGCTGCGCCCGGTTGGCCGCCGTGTTGACCGACCGCTGGAGCTGGCCGGACAGCCGCGGCGTCGCCACCGTCGACCCCTGCGCCTTCGGCATCGCCGCGAGCTGCTCCTCCGCCCGCCGCCGGATCACCTGCCAGTCGGCGCCGACCGCCTCCAGCAGCGGCACCGCCGTCCCGTCCGGCAGCCCGATCAGGGCCACCAGCAGGTGCTGCGGGTCCACCTCGGGGTGCCCCTCGGCCGCCGCCCTGCGGACCGCGATCGACAGCGCCTCCTGGCTCTTCTGCGTCAGCTTGTAGTCCATCGCCCCACCCCGTGCTCTTCCTTCCGGGGCAACCCCCAGACCCCCGACACTGCCTTTGTTCAGTCCGAGTCGCGCTCGTGCCACACCACGACGCTCGTGCGCCTGATGGGCACGAGGTCGGCGCCGGGAGTGCCGCCCGGCTCCCCGTGCCGCCGCTGCTGCGCGAGCCGCGCCGCGACCGCCCGGGTCGATTCGAGTTCGTTCGCGAGGTCCTCCAGCGCCGCGTGCGCCTTGCCGAGCTCCTCGCGGAGCCGCACGTTGTCGCGCTGCAGCTCCAGGATGTGCTTGATGCCGGACAGGTTGACGCCCTCCTCCTGGGAGAGCCGCTGGATCTCCCGGAGCATCACGATGTCCCGCATCGAGTAGCGGCGTCCCCGGCCCGCCGTCCGGCCGGGGGACACCAGGCCCATCCGGTCGTAGGTGCGCAGCGTCTGCGGGTGCAGTCCGGACAGCTGCGCCGCCACGGAGATCACGTAGACCGGAGTGTCGTCGCCGAAGGGATCCATGAAGATCACTCCTGTCTGGCCTGCTGGAGGAGGTCCGCGCGCAGGTCCTCGCCGGCGCCCGCCGTCCGGAGCCGGTCGAGCGCCTCGCGCGCCTGCTCGTCGAGCTTCTGCGGGACGTGCACGTCGACCGTGACCAGCAGGTCGCCCTTCGTGCCGTCGCGCCGCGGCGCGCCCCGGCCCTTCACGCGGAACTTGCGGCCGTTCGGGGTGCCCTCGGGCAGCTTCAGCGTGACGGGCTGCCCCTGGAAGGTCGGCACCCGGATCTCGCCGCCGAGCGCCGCCTCGGGGAACGTCACCGGGACGGTCAGCGTCAGGTTGTCGCCGCTGCGCCCGAACACCTGGTGCGGCAGCACCTTGATGTTCACGTACAGGTCGCCGGCCGGGCCGCCGTTCTCGCCGGGCGCGCCCTTGCCCTTCAGCCGGATCTTCTGCCCGTCCGCGACGCCCGCCGGGATGCGGGCCTGGATGGTCCGCGTGCCGGTCGCGCGGCCGCTGCCGTGGCAGATCGGGCACGGGTCGTCCACGACGAGGCCCCGTCCGCGGCACTCCTTGCACGGCTCCTGGAAGCCGAAGTTGCCGAGGTTGCGGGTCTCGTGCCCGGTGCCCTCGCAGCTCGGGCACACCCGCGGCACGGTGCCGGCCTTGGCGCCCGTCCCGCGGCAGCCGTCGCAGGCCGCCTCGCTGGTCAGCTTGATCGGAACGGTGACGCCGTTCATCGCGCGGCCGAACGACAGGGTCACCTCGGTCTCGACGTCCGCGCCGCGCCGCGCGCGCCGCGTCCCCGCCGTGCGGGTGCCACCGCCGCCGCGGCCGCCGAACAGGCCGCCGAACAGGTCGCCGATGCGCTCTCCGGCGCCGCCCGGCTGCGTCCCGCCGGTCTGGCCGAACAGGTCGCCGAGGTCGAACCCGAATCCGCCGCCCTGCTGGCCGCGGAAGCCGCCCGGCATCGAGCGCACCGCGTCGTACTCCTTGCGGCGCTTCTCGTCCGACAGGACGTCGTAGGCCTCCGAGACCTCCTTGAAGCGGTCCTCGGCCTCGGCGTCGCCCTTGTTGGCGTCCGGGTGGTACTTGCGCGCCAGCTTCCGGTAGGACTTCTTGATCTCCTCCTGCGAGGCCGACTTCGCGACACCGAGGACCTTGTAGTAGTCCTTCTCCAGGTAGTCCTTGGTGCTCACGGCGCCCCGCCTTCTGCTATCGCCACATGCCACATGTCTTCGGGCCCCTGCGGGGCCCGCCCTCGCGGGCGGGCCCCATGGGGATCATTCGCTCGTTTCGTCGTCCGCCTCGTCCGGCCCGCCGCCGGACTCCCCGGCTCCGGAGTCCGGAGCGGGGTCGGCCACCGCCACGCGGGCGGGCCGCAGGACCCGCTCGCCGATCCGATAGCCGGGCTGCAGGACGTCGGTGACGCTCGTCTCGGTCACCTCGGCCGAGTGCGAGTGCATCAGCGCCTCGTGCACGACCGGGTCGAAGGGCTCGCCCTTCTCCCCGTACCGCTCCAGGCCGAGCTTGCCGGTGACCGCCTCGAGGCTCTCCGCGACGGACTTGAAGCCGCCGGTGAGCTCCTCGTGCTCCCGGGCGCGGCCGATGTCGTCCAGCACCGGGAGCAGCTCGGACAGCACCTGCCCGAGGGCCTGCTCGCGGACGGCGACCCGGTCGCGCTCGACGCGCTTGCGGTAGTTGTCGTACTCCGCCTTCAGGCGCTGGAGGTCGGCGAGCCGCTCCGCCAGCTGGGTCTTCAGCGAGGAGTCCTCCTCGCCCGTGGCCTTGGCGCCGGCCCCGTCCACCGGGGCCTCCGGGGCCGCGGGGGTCTCCCCCGCCTGCGCCCGGACCTCCCCCGTCTCGGGATCGATGCGCCGCTTGTCGCGGATCACCGGGCCCTCCTTCTCCTCGCCCCCGTTGGGAGAGGACGTCACGACGCACCACCCTTCTGGGGGACGCCCCCCAGACCCCCGGGGTGGAGGGCCGAAGATCCTCGCTTCGCTGCGGTCATCGGCCCTCCTCCTTCGGCTTGTCCTCGTCGACGATCTCGGCGTCGACGACCTCGTCGTCCTGCGGCTGGCCGCCCCGGGCGCCGGCCGTCGGCCCGTGGTCCTCGGCGCCGGCCTGGGCGCCCTCGGGGTTCTGCGCGTACATCGCGGCGCCCATCTTCTGGCTCACCTGCGCGAGCTTCTCGGCGCTGCCCTTGATCGCGTCGACGTCGGTGCCCTCCAGGGCCTTCTTGACCTCGGCGACCGCGTCGTTCACCTCGGTCTTCAGCTCCGCGGGGACCTTCTCGTCGTTCTCCCGCAGGAACTTCTCGGTCGAGTACGCGAGGGTGTCGGCCTGGTTGCGGACCTCGGCCTCCTCCTTGCGCCGGCGGTCCTCCTCGGCGTACTGCTCGGCGTCGCGCATCATCTTCTCGATGTCGTCCTTGGGCAGCGCGCTGCCGCCCGTGATGACCATCGACTGCTCGCGGCCGGTGCCCTGGTCCTTCGCGCTGACGTTCACGATGCCGTTGGCGTCGATGTCGAAGGTGACCTCGATCTGCGGGACGCCGCGCGGCGCCGGCGGCAGACCGGTGAGCTGGAAGGTGCCGAGCTTCTTGTTGTACGCGGCGATCTCGCGCTCGCCCTGGTAGACCTGGATCTCCACGGACGGCTGGTTGTCGTCGGCGGTGGTGAACGTCTCCGACCGCTTGGTCGGGATCGTGGTGTTCCGCTCGATGATCTTGGTGAAGATGCCGCCCTTGGTCTCGATGCCGAGGCTCAGCGGGGTCACGTCCAGCAGCAGGACGTCCTTGACCTCGCCCTTGAGCACGCCGGCCTGGAGGCTGGCGCCGATCGCGACGACCTCGTCGGGGTTGACGCCCTTGTTCGGCTCCTTGCCGCCGGTCAGCTCCTTGACCAGCTCGGAGACCGCGGGCATCCGGGTGGAGCCGCCGACCAGGACGACCTGGTTGATCTCGCTCACCGAGATGCCGGCGTCCTTCAGCACCTGCTGGAACGGCGCCTTGGTGCGCTCCAGGAGGTCGGAGGTCATCCGCTGGAACTCGGCGCGGGTGAGCTTCTCGTCCAGGTGCAGCGGGCCCTCGGCGGACGCGGTGATGTAGGGCAGGTTGATCTGCGTCTCGGACGAGCCGGACAGCTCGATCTTGGCCTTCTCCGCGGCCTCGCGGAGCCGCTGCAGCGCCATCTTGTCCTTGGACAGGTCGACGCCGTTGGCGTTCTTGAAGCGCTCGACCAGCCAGTCGACGACCTTGTTGTCCCAGTCGTCGCCGCCCAGGTGGTTGTCGCCGCTGGTGGCCTTCACCTCGACCACGCCGTCGCCGACCTCCAGCAGGGACACGTCGAACGTGCCGCCGCCGAGGTCGAACACCAGGATGGTGGCCTCGTTCTCCTTCTCCAGGTGGTAGGCCAGCGCCGCCGAGGTCGGCTCGTTGATGATGCGCAGGACGTTCAGGCCCGCGATCTGGCCGGCCTCCTTGGTGGCCTGGCGCTGGTGGTCGGAGAAGTAGGCGGGGACGGTGATGACCGCGTCGGTGACCGTCTCGCCCAGGTAGGACTCGGCGTCCCGCTTGAGCTTCTGCAGCACGAACGCGCTGATCTGCTGCGGGTTGAAGTCCTTGTCGTCGATCTTGGTCTTCCAGTCGGTGCCCATCTCGCGCTTGACCGACCGGATCGTCCTGTCGACGTTGGTCACCGCCTGGCGCTTGGCGACCTCGCCGACCAGGACCTCGCCGTTCTTGGCGAAGGCGACGACGGACGGCGTGGTCCGCGACCCCTCCGCGTTCGCGATGACGGTGGGCTCGCCGCCCTCCAGGATCGCGACGACCGAGTTGGTCGTCCCGAGGTCGATGCCGACCGCACGTGCCATGTTTCTCGTCCTCCGTCGTATCCGGTGGTATCGCAGCCCCGGTCGCCCCCGAGGCGCGGCCGGTTGAGTCTTCTGCCCGCTAGGTTGCCCGGCGATCTCATCCTTGTCAAATGACTTGAGTCGGCCGGACTCAACTTTGCTGACGACCTCTACAACAGGACGAGTGAGCGCCCTATTCCGGTTCCCGGCGCGGCCCCGCGGGCGCCCGCGCCGGCCGTGAACTCGATCGGCCTCTGCGGGTGATCAACATCGACCGTCCCATCGCGGGACGGCGATGGCAGAGGAGACTCGATGACCCACAGACGCCGGAGCCGGGCCCTGCTCGGCCTCCTGACGGCGGCCGGGGCGCTGGCCGCCGTCCCGCCGCCCGCGCACGCCGCGCCGAGCCCCTCGGGCGGCCTGGACACCCGCGGTTCCTGGAAGGTGACCCTGCTGACCGGGGACGTGGTCGCCGTCCGGACGGTCAGGGGCAGGCCCCCGCTCGTCTCGGTGACCCCCGCACCCGGGCGGGAGAAGCGCGCGTTCCGCAAGGAGATCCGCCCGGACGGGCACGTCGTGGTCGTCCCGATCGACGTCGCCGGGCTGGTCGGCCGGCTGATCGACCCCGAGCTGTTCGACGTGACCGCCCTGGTCGCGCAGGGCTACGACGACGCCCGCAGCAAGGACCTGCCGCTGATCGTCCAGCGCGACAAGGACGCGCGCTCCCTGTCGGCGCTCGGAGGGACGCTCGACAAGACGCGGGACCTGCCGAGCATCGGCGCCGTCGCCGTGCGGCAGTCCAAGAGCGACGCGAGCGCCCTCGGCAGGACGCTGGCCGGGATGCGAGGCCCCTCCCTGAAGGCGACGGGCGGGATCCGGCACATCTGGCTGGACGGCAAGGTCAAGGCGAACACCGCCCCGACCGCCCCCGCCGCCGGGCGGCTCGACCGCAACCTGCGGCAGGTCGGCGCGCCGGAGGCCTGGCGCGCCGGATACACCGGCAAGGGCGCGAAGGTCGCCGTCCTGGACACGGGCGTGGACGCCGGGCACCCCGACCTCAAGGGACGCATCGCCGAGACGAGGAACTTCTCCGAGTCGGCCGGCACCGCCGACCGGTTCGGGCACGGCACGCACGTCGCCTCGACCGTCGCCGGGACGGGCGCCGCCTCGGAGGGGCGGCGCAAGGGCGTCGCCCCGGACGCGGACCTGCTGATCGGCAAGGTCCTCGACGACGAGGGCTCCGGCACCGACTCCAGCGTGATCGCCGGAATGGAGTGGGCGGCGCCGCGCGCCGACGTCGTCAACATGAGCCTCGGCGGCGCCCCCACCGACGGCGCGGACCCCCTCTCGCTGGCCCTGAACGACCTGACGAAGCGGCACGGGACGCTGTTCGTCGTCGCGGCGGGCAACGACGGCCTGGTCGGGTCGGTCGGTTCGCCCGGCACGGCCGACGCCGCGCTGACCGTCGGGGCGGTCGACGCCCGCGACCGGCTCGCGGAGTTCTCCAGCCGGGGGCCGCGCGGCCACGCCGCCAAACCGGAGATCGTCGCGCCGGGCGTCGACATCGTCGCGGCCCGCGCCGAGGGCACCGCCATGGGCACCCCGACCGGGGCGGCCTACACGAAGTCGTCCGGGACGTCGATGGCCACGCCGCACGTCGCCGGCGCCGCCGCGCTGCTCGCGGCGAGGCACCCGGACTGGGGGCCGGCCCGCCTCAAGGCCGCCCTCGTCGGGACGGCCGACCCCGTGACCGGCGGCGACGCCTACGAGCGCGGCGCCGGACGCCTCGACGTCGGGGAGGCCGCGAAGAGCCCCGTCCTCGCCGCGCAGAGCATCGTCGATCTCGGCACGTCCCGGTTCCCCGAGCACGGCGCGCTGTCGACGAAGCTCGGCTGGACGTCCCAGTCGTCCGGCCCCGTCCGCCTGCGGTTGAGCGTGAAGGTCGTCGACCGCCGCGGGCACGCGGCGGACGGCGCGGCGAGCGTCCCGGCGGCCGTGGACGTCCCGGCGGGCGGCGCCGGCGAGGCCCCGCTGACCGTGAACGCGGCCGAACTCGCCGACCGTCCCGGCCTGTACACGGCCGTGGTGACGGCGAAGGGCGGCGGCGCCGTCCTCGAAACGCCCGTGACGTTCTACGTCGAGCCCCCGTCGCACGACCTCACGATCAGGGCCACGCCGCTGCCCGGCACCGACCCCGCGAACTTCTCCGCCTCCGCGACGGTGGTCGATCTGGCCGACATGGCGCTGTTCTCCGAGTGGGTCGACGCCACCGGAACGGCGAAGGTCCGCGTCCCCGACGGCCGCTACGCGGTCCTCGGCAACGTGGACGACTTCGGCGACTGGCGTTCGGCTCTCGCCGGCGACCCCGAGGTGGTCGTCGGAGGGCCCGCGACCGTCACGCTCGACGGCGCTGCCGCCGTGCGGGTCGGCGCGCGCGTCGAGGGCGTCGAGACCGAGCAGACGATGATGTCCGCGGACATGGTCCGCGACGCCGGCCAGGGGCTGTGGTGGTTCAGCGCCTATTCCTTCGATCCCGCGAACGCGCCCGTGTACGCCCAGCCGATGGGCGGCGTCCAGACCGGGACGTTCAGCGCGTACACCAACCACCGGCTGACCGCGCCCGGCACGGTCTACGACGTCGTCCACCCGCTGGGCGGCGGAATCCCCGCCGACCCGACGCACGTGGTCACCGGCGCCGAGCTCAAGCGGATGGCCCGCGTCGACCAGGAGTTCGCCGCCTTCGACGGGGACCCGGGCATCCCCATGAGCGAGAAGCGCTACGGCATCAGCCCGGAGGGCCTGCTGACCTTCGACGCGGCCGGCGACGTCAAGCCCGGGACGTCCCGGACCGACTACGTCTCGACCGTCCCCGGCATGCTGTGGGGCGACGAGGGGTTCGTCAAGTTCGGTGAGGAGTTCTGGGTGGACCAAGGGCCCTTCGGCAAGCTGGAGCCGGGCGAGCGGGTCTCCGCCCGCTGGGGCCTCCAGCCGTTGCGCCCCGGACCCTACTCGGGCACCGGCGTCACGCCCAGCGGCTGCGCCCGGTACCCCGCTGCCCGCACCGGGCAGAGCATGCGCGTCGCGCTCGTCGACCTCCAGACCCGCCCGGACGGGTTCGACTGCGCCATGCACGAGGTGAAGGGGCACATGGCGCTGTTCGCCGGCGACCAGAAGGTGGGCGAGAAGGACGGCCCGTTCGGGGAGTTCACCGTCCCGTCCGGCGAGGCGGACTACCGGCTGACATACGACAACGACGCGTCGGCGATCCTCCCGGTGTCGACCCGCACGTCGACGTCCTGGACGTTCCGCTCCCGCGAGCCGCGCGGCGGCAGGAGCGCCAACCTCCCGCTCCTGCTCGTCGACTACGACCTGAACCTCGACCTGCGCAACCAGCCGTCCGGTGAGCCCGCCGTGTTCACCGTCGCGCGGATGGCGGGCTCCGGCCGGGCCGAGGTCACCGGGCTGCGCTTCCGGACGTCCGTTGACGACGGCGGGACCTGGCAGGACGTCCAGGTAAGGCCGCTCGGCGGCGGGCGGTTCGCCGCGCCGCTCCCGGCGCCCGTCAAGGGGCAGGCCGTCTCGCTGCGCGTCACCGCGCAGGACGCGGGCGGCAGCGGCGTCGACCAGCGCGTCATCCGCGCCTACCGCGTCCGGTAGCCGCGCCGCGAAAGGGCCGAACGCGCCCCTCGTCCGGTCGTCCGGGCGGGGGGCGCGTGCGCGTGAAGGGTGATCGGGGGATCGGTTGAGAGCGGGGTGACCGAGCACTCCCCCCGACGACGAGGATCACTCCATGGCCCACCACCACCCGCCGGACCCCGGGTCCCGGTCCGGTGCGGAGCCGGGCGCGTCCGGCTCCGACGCCTCGGACGCGGCGGCGATCGTCCGGTCGCGGCGCGAGCCCGCCGCGTTCGCGGAGATCTTCCACCGGCACTTCTCCGCGATCCACGGGTACGCGGCGCGGCGCCTCGGCGTCGACGCGGCGGACGACATCGCCGCCGAGACCTTCCTCGCCGCGTTCAACAAGCGCGGCCGTTTCGACCCCGACAGGGGGACGGTCCGCCCGTGGCTGTACGGGATCGCGACGCGGCTGATCGGGCTGCACCGGCGCGCGGAGGGCCGCCGCTACCGGGCGCTGGCGCGCACCCCCGCCGAGCACGTCCAGGACGGCCACGAGGACCGGGTCACGGCGCGCGTCACCGCCGGCGGGGCGGGCGCGGACCTCGCCGACGCGCTGGCCCGGCTGCCGCGCGGCGACCGCGACGTCCTGCTGCTGGTGGCGCTGGCCGACCTGACCTACGAGGAGGTCGGCCAGGCGCTCGGCCTCAAGACGGGCACCGTCGCGTCCCGCCTGCACCGCGCCCGGCGCCGCCTGAGGGAGTCGCTCGGCGGAACCCATCCCGCGCTGATCGTTGAGGAGACGCCCGCGTGAACGAGATCGACATGAACGAGACGGCCCGGGTCCGGCGGCTGCTGGGGGAGCCGCCGCCCCCGTCGGCGGAGGCGTCGGCGCGGGCGCTGGCCCGGCTGGAGGAGGCGATGGCGCCGGGCGGGAGGCACCTCCGGCCCTCCAGGGCGGGGCGGCGGCGCTTCGGCTGGCCGCTCCACCTGGGCGCGGGGCTCGTCGCGGCCGGGGCGGCGGCGGCCGTCGCCATCGTGGCCACCGGCCAGGGCTCCCCGGGTTCGCCGCCGGACGCGCCGCCCGCCTCCGTCGACCTGGGCAGGCAGGCGGTGCTGGTGGCGGCGGACAGGGCCGCCGAGCAGCCGACCGGCAACTACTGGTCCGCGGAGAGGCTCAGCGGTCAGGCCTACGTGGTGCGGGCGCGGACGGGAACGTACGCGATCTTCGGCGCGCACGACGAGACGTTCAACTGGACCGGCGCGAAGAAGGGGATGGGCGAGGCGTACTACAGCCGCGACCTGCCGGCGCGTCCGCAGACCCCGGCGGACGAGGCGCTGTGGCGCAAGGCCGGGTCACCGTCGAACATCCGCGTCTGGTCCAACGACCACTACTACACCTACAGCACCAAGGCGACGAAGTGGCGGTCGGAGGGCCCCGAGGTCGGCGTCGACCCGGAGGGCGGCGGGGTGTTCCTGGACAAGTCGGTTGAGGAGCTGCGGAACCTGCCGACCGACCCGGCCAGGCTCGCCGCGATGTTCCTCGACGACGACGCGATGGGGCGGGCCGCGGGCCTGAACCCGAAATCCAAGAAGGCGATGGCCGAGGCGCTGCGCATGGGCCCCGCCCAGACCGCGACCCTCAAGATCATGCGGGTGTCGGCGCTGCTCGGCACCCCGCTCCCGCCGAAGGTGCGGGCGGGCCTGATGAAGGCGCTGGCCGCGCAGCCGGGCATCCACGCGATCGGCCACGTCACGGACCCGCTGGGCCGCCGGGGCGTCGCGCTGGCGGCCGGGGAGCGCGATGTCACGATCACCGCGGAGTACGGAACGCCGAAGGCCGAGCAGGGGACCTACCGCGCCCGCCAGACGATCGTCTTCGACGAGCGGACCGGCGCGCTGCTGTCCCGGCAGTACGTGCTGACCCGGCCGGGGGGCCCGTACGCGCGGATGAAGCCGGGCTTCGTCATCGAGTACCAGGCCGTCCGCTCGGCGGGCTGGACCGACGCCAAGCCGAAGCCGCCCGCGGAGTTGCCCTTCTGATCCGTCCTCGACCGGGTCGCGCGCAGGCCCCCCGCCCGCTACCGGGCGGGGGGCCTGCGCGCTTCGAGGCCGTCGAGGACGCAGGCGAGCCCGAACGCGAAGCGGCCCTCCAGGACGTCGCCGGTCTCCTTCATCCAGATCTCGCGGATGTGCGACGCGAGCCCGGGGCGCTCCTCGTCCAGCCGGTCCAGGTAGGGGCCGAGGTTCTCGACCCAGTCGGCGGCGGACGTGCCGGGCTGGGCGCGCTGCCAGCTCGCCTCGCTGCCGGCCGCGCCGATGACGTAGTCGACCACCGCCGACCAGGCGTACTCCAGGTCGAAGCCGGTGAACCCGGCGGAGCCGAACGCGGCGAGCACCTCGTCCAGGACGCGGGTCGCGTTCGGGCCGATCATCGGGCGGCCGCCGAACAGCGTCACCGTCCACGGGTGCCGGTGGATCATCGCGCGGAGGCTGCGCGCGTAGCCGGTCGCGGCGGCCCGCCAGCCGTCCCCGGCCGGGACCGCCACCTCGGCCATGACCCGGTCGAGGGCGAGCTCCAGCAGCTCGTCCTTGTTCGCGACGTGCCAGTAGACCGAGGTCGCGCCCGCGTTCAGGCGGGTGCCGAGGCGGCGCATGCTGAGGCCGTCCAGCCCCTCGGCGTCGAGCAGGTCGAGCGCGGCGTCGACGATCTGCGTCCGGCCGAGGGCGGGCCGGCCCCGCCGCGCGCGTTCCGGCCGCACCCAGACGGACGGCGCCCTGCTCTCCTCGGCCATGCGTACCCTCCTCGCTCCCGTACAGAGTACCGGGACTTGAACACTGTACGAGTGAAGTCGTACAGTGTGCGAGCCAAATCGAACGCTGTACGAGAAACCTGGAGTGGTCATGGACGAGCCCATCGCCCCGCATCCGCGGCGCTGGCAGATCCTCGGCGTGCTGTGCCTCAGCCTGTTCGTCGTCGTGGTCGACAACACGATCCTCAACGTGGCGATCCCGTCCCTGCTGCGGGACCTGGACGCCACCACGTCCGACGTCCAGTGGGTGATCGACGCCTACTCGCTGGCGTTCGCCGGCCTGCTGATCACGGCGGGCGCCCTCGGCGACCGGCACGGGCGCCGCCGCGCGATGCTGGCCGGCTTCGCGCTCTTCGGCGCCGGGTCGCTGCTCGCGGCCTTCGCGGGATCCCCCGGCGAGCTCGTCGCGATGCGGGCGCTGATGGGCGTGGGAGGCGCGCTCCTCATGCCGGGGACCCTGTCGATCATGGCGCAGGTGTTCGGCCCGGACGAGCGCGCGAAGGCGTTCGCGATCTGGGGCGCGACGTCCATGGTCGGGCTCGCCGCCGGGCCGACGCTCGGCGGGTTCCTGCTGGAGCACTTCTGGTGGGGCTCGGTCTTCCTGGTGAACGTGCCCGTCGCCGCGGCCGCCGTCGCCGGGCTGCTGCTCCTCGTCCCCGAGTCGCGCGGGCCGCGCCGCCGCCCCGACGTGCCCGGCGCCGCGCTGTCCACCGCGGGCATGTCGGCGCTGGTGTGGGCGGTCATCTCCGGCCCCGCGCACGGCTGGACCGGCGCCCGCACGCTCGGCGGGCTGGCCGCCGGCGCCGCCGCGCTCGCCCTGTTCGCCGCCTGGCAGCACCGCAACCCCGAGCCGATGCTCGACCTGCGCCTGCTGCGCGACCGCGACTTCTCCGGGGCCGCCGTCATGATCGCGCTGTTCGGCTTCGCGCTGGCCGGGACGCTGTTCGCCCTGACCCAGCTGCTCCAGTCGGTGCACGGCTACGGCCCGCTCGAGGCCGGGCTCGCGCTGCTTCCGGTCGCCGTCTCCGCGGGCGTCGGCAACGGCGTCGGCGCGTCGCTGGAGTCCCGGTTCGGCGCCCGTCCCGCCCTCGTCGCCGGCTTCTCCGTCACCGCGGCCGGTTTCCTGGCCCTCGGCCTGGCGGAGCCGGACGACGGCTACGCCGTGCTCGCGGTCGGGCTCGCCGTCCTCGGCTTCGGCGCCGGGCTCGGCACACCGCCCGCCTACAGCACCCTCATGGCCGCCGTCCCGCCCGAGGAGGCCGGGGTCGGCTCGGCGGTGAACGACGCCGGTCAGGAGCTCGGCAGCGCGCTCGGCGTCGCCGTCCTCGGCAGCGTCGTCTCCGCCGTCTACGCCCGCGACCTCCCCGGCGCCGCGCCCGCGGCGGCGCGCCATTCGCTGGGTGAGGCCCTGGCGACCGGCGACCCCGGCCTCGCCCGCGCCGCGCGCGACGCCTTCGCCCACGCGGTGTCGGCCGCCTCGTTCGCCGCGTGCGGCGCGATGCTGGCCGCCGCCCTGTTCGCCGCCTTCGTCGTGCGCGCCCGCCGCCCCGCGCCCGCGCCCGCCGGGAAGGTCGCCGAGCCCGCGTGAAGAGGTCCCCGTACCCCGTCGAGCCGACCGGTTGAGGCGCTAGGCGAGCAGGTCGGACGGGGCGGTGCCCGTCTCGGTGAGCGGCAGGCCGAGCGCGACGCGTTCGGTCAGCCAGCCGCTCGGACGGTAACGCGGGTCGCCGGTCGCCTCGTGCATCTGCTCCAGGACGTCGAGGACGCGCCCGGCGCCCACGTGGTCGCCCCACTCCAGCGGCCCGCGCGGGTAGCCGAGCCCGAGCCGGACGGCGGTGTCGACGTCGGCGGGAACGGCCAGCCGCTGCTCGGCGATGCCGCAGCCCACGTTGACGATCGACGCCAGCAGCCGCGGCGCGACGGCGACGGGCGCGTCCCGCACGACGGTCACCGGCCGTCCCGTGGCGAGGAGGGCGGCGAGCGCCGCGCGGCCCGCGTCCGGGTCGAGCGCGGGCTGCACGGTGAGGGTGATCCGGCCGAAGAACCCGAAGAACCCGTCGATCCCGAGGGTCCGCTCCCCGGGGAGGCCGTTGCCGACCTGGGCCGCGACGCTCATGTCCGTCGCGGCGTCGACCAGCAGGACGGCCTCCTCGGACGGCTCGTCACCGGCCTCGACCTCCACCCCGGCCTCGGACAGCAGCATCCCCAGCGTCTCGCGGTGCTGCGGTTCCTGGAACCAGACGGGCCGGAAGTCGACGGCCGGGGCGCCGGGCTCGGCGGGCTCCTGCTTCACCCCGTCCACGTACTTGTAGAAGCCCTCGCCGGTCTTGCGTCCTAGAAGCCCCGCCTCCAGGCGCGCCCTGCCGATCCTGGACGGACGGAACCGCGGCTCGGTGTAGAAGCCCGTCCAGATGGACTCCATCACCGGGTGCGACACGTCCATCCCGGTCAGGTCCAGAAGTTCGCACGGCCCCATCTTCAGGCCGAGGACGTCCCGCGCGATGCGGTCGATGTCCACGGGCTCGGCGACGCCCTCGGAGAGGATCTGCAGCGCCTCCGTCACCAGGCCGCGCCCAGCGTGGTTGACGAGGAACCCCGGCGCGTCGGGCGCGAGCACCGGAGTGTGACCGAGACGCCTTACGAGGTCGGCGAGCGCGTCCGGGATCCACTCGGCCGTGCGCGCCCCCGGGATCACCTCGACGAGCTTCATCAGCGGCACCGGATTGAAGAAGTGCAGCCCCGCCACCCGGGACGGGTCGTCCAGCGCGGCGGCGATCGCCGTCACCGGCAGCGAACTGGTGTTGGTCGCGAAGACGGTGTGCTCCGGGCAGACCTTCTCCAGCGACCTGAACAGTTCCCGCTTGGTCTCCATGTCCTCCCGGACGGCCTCCACGACGAGGTCGCAGTCCTGGAACGGGGTGAGCGGCTCGCCGACCGGCCGGAGCCGCCCCTTCGCCGCCTCCGCGTCGGCCGCCGTCATGCGCCCCTTCGCGGCGAGCCTGTCGAACATGGCCCCGACGTGCTCGGCCGCCTCCATCACGGCCTGCGTCCGGATGTCGGCCAGCTCCACCGTCAGCCCGCCCGCCGCGGCGAGCTGCGCGATCCCGCGCCCCATCGCCCCTGCGCCGATCACCCTGATCGTCGCCGCCCGGCCCGCCCACTGCTCCACGTCGCCTCCCGCGCTCGCCCAGCCCTCTGGCCCACGTCCCGGTTCGCCACCGCCATGGGTACCCAGCATTCAACTCCACCGCGCGGAAGCCCGGACGCCGCCTCCCGGCGACGGGCCGTACCCTGCGAAGTGCCCGCGCCCCCGTCCCGAGGAGACCACCATGCGCGACGCGGTGATCTGCGAGCCGCTGCGGACCCCCATCGGCCGGTTCGGCGGAGCGCTCAGCACCGTCACGGCCGCCGAGCTCGCCGCCGCCGTCGTCCGCGCCCTGGTCGAGCGGACCGGCCTGCCCGGGGACGCGGTCGACGAGGTGATCCTCGGGCACTGCTACCCCACCTCCGACGCCCCCGCCATCGGGCGCGTGGCCGCCCTGGACGCCGGGCTCCCGGTCACGGTCGGCGGGACCCAGCTCGACCGGCGGTGCGGGTCCGGGCTCCAGGCCGTCCTGAACGCCGCCATGCAGATCCAGACCGGGGTCAGCGATGTGATCATCGCGGGCGGCGCGGAGAGCATGAGCGGCGCGCCGTTCTACACGACCGCGGCGCGCTGGGGCGTGCGCGGGCCGTCCCTCGAACTGCACGACGCGCTCGCGCGGGGACGCGTCACCGCCGGCGGCGTCCGCCATCCCGTTCCCGGCGGGATGCTGGAGACCGCCGAGAACCTGCGCCGCGAGTACGGGATCGGGCGCCGCGAGCAGGACGAGCTGGCCGCCCGGTCCCACGAGCGTGCGGTCGCCGCCCAGCGGTCGGGGGTCTTCGCCGAGGAGATCGTCCCGGTGACCGTCCGGTCGCGGAAGGGCGACACGGTCGTCGACGCCGACGAGCACCCGCGTCCCGGCACCACGGTCGAGGGGCTGGCGAAGCTGCGTTCCGTCCTCGGCAAGGCGGACCCCGAGGCCACGGTCACGGCCGGCAACTCCAGCGGCCAGAACGACGCGGCCGCCGCCTGCGTGGTCACCACGCCCGAACGCGCCGCCGACCTGGGCCTGCGGCCCCTCGTCCGGCTCGTCTCCTGGGGCCGCGCCGGGGTGCCGCCCGAGACGATGGGCATCGGCCCCGTCCCCGCCGCCGCCAGGGCCCTGGACGCCGCCGGCCTCACCCTCGCCGACATCGACCTCGTCGAGCTGAACGAGGCGTTCGCCGCGCAGGTCCTCGCCGTCGCCCGCGAGTGGGGCCTGAAGGACGCCGACTGGGACCGCGTCAACGTGCACGGCTCCGGCATCTCCCTCGGGCACCCCGTCGGCGCGACCGGCGCCCGCATCCTCGCGACCCTCGCCCGCGAGATGGACCGCCGGGGCGCCCGCTACGGCCTGGAGACCATGTGCATCGGCGGAGGCCAGGGCCTCGCCGCGATCTTCGAGCGCGCCTGACCGGGACCCCCGATCACCCTCGTGGTTGGATGTCGCGAGTCATCACGAGATCGATGAAATTCGCCAGGTAGCGAGGGGAATCGCATGAACAGGTTGTTGCGCGCACTGACGGTGGTTCCCGCGACGGCGGTGCTCGTCACGGCCGGGACGGCGGCCCTGACGGCGGGCGTGGCGTCGGCCGCGACGGGCACGCCGAGCGGCGCGCCGCCGGCGGCGGACGGCTCCAGCGTCTGGTGCGTGTCGACCAGCGGCGCGAAGGCGTGCTTCGCCGAGTACGGGGACAAGGTGTGGGTGAAGGACACCGCGGCGAACGGAGCGTCCGCCGCCGGAACGCTCCAGGACAACGAACCGTCCTCGTCGTGGTACCGGGAGTGCTTCAACAACCGCGGTGAGGCGGGCGGTTGGGTGATGTGCGACTTCGACGTGCCGGAATACCAGAACGGCTACCTGTGGGCCGTCAACAACCCCTTCGTCGGCAGCCAGTCCTACACGAAGATCTACACCAGCGGGATCATCTGATCGAACACACGGGCCGCCGGTGGCGTCTGAGGTGGCATGAGTCCGAAGTGCGAACAGTGTGACGGTCCGCTGGTCCCGGTCGAGTACGGCATGCCCGTCGACGACACGCCGTACCGGCGTCACGAGCGCCGCGAGATCTACTACACCGGCGGCTGCATGGGCCCGCCCGCGCCCTGGTGGTGCTGGTCGTGCGAGCGCTTCGCCGACCCCGAGCCCCGGCCCTCGCGCTCGGCGACCGTGGAGGGCTACCAGCTGTCCCTCCTCAACGAGATGCGCGGTGTCAGCCCGTCCCTCCCGGAACTGCCGGCGCCCTACGACGACCCGCCGGAGGCCCTGGTGGAGGAGGCCGCCGAGTGGAAGAGCCCGGACCTCCTGAAGATCAAGGACATGGCGGTGATCCTGGGCGAGCCGGTCAGCGGCGGCCCCTCCCGGCACCGGTTCGCCCTCCCGCTCTGGCCCGACTTCTGGCTGGAGCACACGAGCACGAACGACACCGACTTCTGGCTGGAGCCCGAGAGCACGGACAGGCTTGTCGGCGGCTATGTCGTCGACAAGCGGTTCGTCCGCAGGTCGGGCGAGCCGATGCGGTCGGCCGACGACATGCGCCCCTGGGCGGTCCTGCGGACGGAGGCCGAGGCGTTCTTCGGCTGGGAGCCCACGCAGTACCCGAACATGTACTACCACGTCGTGCCGTTCGAGCTCGGCGGACGCCCGATGAAGGCCTACTTCGTCCACGACCTCCTCGTGCACGTCTCGGAGCCCTCGGAGAGCTAGCCGCGCTCCGCCGTCCAGGACGGGTCGCGGCCGGTCAGGGCGAGGAGGCGGTCGAGCGCGGACGCGTCATCGCCCACCTCGACGGCGGGGCCGAACAGGCCCGGGACGCCCTGGCCGCCGCTCTGCTCGACGGCCGGGGCGACGAAGCCCAGGCACGCCTCGATCTCGTCCGCCCCGGCGTCGTAGGACCGGCCGATGGCGCGGGAGACGTCCCAGCCGTGCACGACCAGCTCGTTCATCGCGACGAAGCCGGCCTGGTCGCCGGGCAGGTCGACGCCGCCGGCCTGGGTCATGCCCTGCCACGCCTCCGGGGAGCGCCAGGCCGCGGTCAGCGCGTCGAGCCGCTCGGGGATGCGGGTGCGCCAGCCCGGGGCGAGCCGGGCGGCGTCGGCGGACGGCGGCTGCGACGGGCCCTCCGGGAAGTCCTTCGCCGCCGCCCAGGTGAAGGCCAGGACCAGGCCGTCCACATGGTCGATGAGGGCGCCGAGCGGCATGCCGCCGTTGGGCGTGGGCCCGGTGAGCTGGGAGTCGCGCACGTCCGCGAGCAGGGCGGCCATCCGCCGGGCGGCGGGGCCGAGGTCGGGAGTCGAGGTCATAGGTGCATCCTTCCGTCTCGCATACCGCTGGACGGGACGCCGGTGGACGCGCCCCGCTCGGTGATATGGACTCGGAACCCGCCGGATACTCATCGCCACACGGGTAAGAATCAAGATCGAAGGACTCGGCGGTCCCGACGTCGGCGCGGGCTGTTCTGACCAGGGGATGTGA
Source organism: Actinomadura sp. NPDC000929 (assembly GCF_040492065.1). NCBI lineage: Bacteria > Bacillati > Actinomycetota > Actinomycetes > Streptosporangiales > Thermomonosporaceae > Actinomadura > Actinomadura sp. NPDC000929. The sequence goes on from NZ_JBEUPA010000014.1 coordinate 64,314, forward strand.
CGCGTAAGCTACTACCGAGTAGTATTCGGGCCCCGGATGGAGAGCAGTCCGACGCGAGCCCTACGCTGGCTGCCATCGCCCGTACCCCAGGAGGACGGAACAGTGTTCTGGATCACATTGGTCATCGGGCTCGCCGGAGCGGCGGTCGCGCTGGCGCTCGCCGGGAGGCGAGTGCTGTTCCTGTACGCGATCGCCAGGAGCGGGCAGCCCGATCCCCAGCGGACCCTTCAGGTCAGGCGTGAGCCCGCCAAGGCCGTCGAGGGCCAGGCCGTCGAGGTGCTCGGCCAGCGCAAGCTGCTGAAATGGACCCTCGCCGGCGTCTCGCACGCCGCGGTCATGTGGGCGTTCATCCTGCTGATCACCGTCTACCTGGAGGCGGCCGTCGCGCTGCTGTTCGGGCTGGACGCCAAGATCCCCGGCCTGCAGACCTGGCCGCCGATCGGATTCGTCCAGGACACGATCGCCCTCGCCTGCACCGCGGGCCTGCTCGTCTTCACCGCGATCCGGATCAAGAACTCGCCCAAGCGCATCGGCCGCAAGTCCCGGTTCAAGGGCTCGCACCTGTCCGGCGCCTGGATGACGCTGTTCATGATCTTCAACGTGATCTGGACGATGTTCTTCTTCCGCGGCGTGGAGTGGGCCAGCGGCAACCTGCCCTATGGCAAGGGCGCCTACTTCTCCTACCTGGTCGGCCACCTGTTCGACGGGCTGAGCGACCACACGCTGGAGGTCCTGGAGTCGGTCGGCCTGCTGTTGCACATCGCCGTCGCGCTGATCTTCCTGGTCTTCGTCGTCCACTCCAAGCACCTGCACATCTTCCTGGCACCGCTGAACGTCATGTTCAAGCGCCGCCCCGACGGCCTCGGCGCCGCGCAGCCGATGATGTCGGGCGGCAAGCCGCTCGACTTCGAGGAGGCCGACCCCGACGAGGACGTCTTCGGTCGCGGCAAGATCGAGGACTTCACCTGGAAGGGCTTCCTCGACATGGCGACCTGCACCGAGTGCGGTCGCTGCCAGTCGCAGTGCCCCGCCTGGAACACCGGCAAGCCGCTGTCGCCCAAGATGCTCGTCCTGGAGCTGCGCGACCACGCCCTGGCCAAGGCGCCCTACTTCACCGCGTCGGAAGAGGCCCGCAACGGGTTCACCGACGAGCAGAAGCTCGCCATGGAGGTCGACAAGGCCCTCGTCGGCGACGACGGCGTCATCCACCCCGACGTCCTGTGGTCCTGCACCAACTGCGGCGCGTGCGTCGAGCAGTGCCCGGTCGACATCGAGCACATCGACCACATCCTGGACATGCGCCGCTTCCAGGTCATGATCGAGTCCTCGTTCCCCTCCGAGGCCGGCGTCATGCTGAAGAACCTGGAGAACAAGGGCAACCCGTGGGGGATGTCCGAGATGAAGCGCCTCGAATGGATCGAGGAGCTCGACTTCGAGGTCGACGTCGTCGACGACAAGGTCTCCGAGGACACCGAGTACCTGTTCTGGGTCGGCTGCGCCGGCGCCCTGGAGGACCGCGCCAAGAAGACCACCAAGGCCGTCGCCGAGCTCCTGCACATCGCGGGCGTCAAGTTCGCCGTTCTCGGCCCCATGGAGGCGTGCACCGGCGACCCGGCCCGCCGCCTCGGCATGGAGTTCGTCTTCCAGATGCTCGGCCAGCAGAACGTCGAGACGCTGAACGACGCGGGCGTCAAGAAGATCGTCGCGACCTGCCCGCACTGCTTCAACACCCTGGCCAACGAGTACCCGCAGATCGGCGGGAACTACGAGGTCGTCCACCACACCCAGCTGCTCGCGCACCTGGTCGAGGAGGGCAAGCTCACCCCGGTCACGCCGATCGAGGAGAACATCACCTACCACGACCCCTGCTTCCTCGGCCGCCACAACAAGGTCTACAAGCAGCCGCGCGACATCATGGCGACCGTCCCCGGCGTCCGGACGCAGGAGATGCACCGGCACAAGGACCGCGGCTTCTGCTGCGGCGCCGGCGGCGCCCGGATGTGGATGGAGGAGCGCATCGGCAAGCGCATCAACACCGAGCGCGTGGACGAGGCGCTGGAGACCAACCCCGACACCGTCTCCACCGCGTGCCCGTTCTGCCTGGTCATGCTGGGCGACGCCATCAACGAGAAGAAGAACGCGGGCGACGCCAAGGAGTCGCTGGAGGTCGTCGACGTCTCCCAGCTCCTGATCCGCTCCATCAAGGGCGAGGGCACCGCCCCCGAGAAGGAGGCGGTCGCCGCCGAGTAGGGGCGCCTGCTCCGACGGCCCCGTTCCCGCTCAGGCGGGGGCGGGGCCGTTCCGCGCTCCGGCGGGCCGTTCCGCGCTCCCGCCGCGGTTGAGGGGGCGGGCTCGCTGGTAAGACCTGGGGATGGCCGTGCTCGCGTCCCTCCTCGCGTTCCTGATGACGCTCGCGGGCGGCCTCACCGCGATGCGGGTCCGCGACCACCGGCACCTCGTCCTCGGCCTCGCCGGCGGGCTCATGCTCGGCGTCGTCGCGTTCGACCTGCTCCCCGAGTCGCTGGCGCTGACCCGCCACCGCCCCTTCGGCGTCCCCGCGCCCATGATCGGCTTCGCGGCCGGGTTCGTGCTCCTGCACGTCGTCGAGCAGGCGGTCGCGATCCACCGCGCCCACGAGGAGGAGTACGCCCCGCACGAGCACGCCCGCGGCTCGGGCTCCGGCGGGCTGCTCGCCGCGTCCGCCCTCGTCCTGCACAGCCTGGTGGACGGCCTCAGCATCGGCTTCGGCTTCCAGACCGGCACCGAGACCGGCGTCTTCGTCGCGCTCGCCGTCGTCACCCACGACTTCGCGGACGGGTTCAACACCTTCACCGCCGCCTCGCTGTACCGCGGCGACCGGCGCCCCGCCGTCCTGCTGCTGCTCGCCGACGCCGCCGCCCCCGTCGCCGGGGCCGCCGTCGGCATGCTGGCCACCGTCCCGGACGCCGTCCTCGGTCCCTACCTCGGCGTCTTCGCCGGCGTCCTGCTGTACCTGGCCGCCGCCGAGATCCTGCCCGAGGCGCACAGCGTCCACCCGCGGGTCATGACCCTGGCCGCCACCGGGCTCGGGCTCCTCGCGGTGCTGCTCAGCGTCGGGCTCGCGAGCTGAGAGAAGGCCGCCCGGAAACCCGGACGGCCTTCTCTCTGGGAACGTTCCCGGCGTCAGCCGGTCAGCGACGTGGCGTAGCTCTGGTTCGTCTTGAGCCACGCGTCGACGGCCTGGTCGGGCTTGCCCTTGTACTGGTTCTCCATCAGGTCCTCGAGGGAGCCGAGCTGCTTGTCGTCCATCCTGAACTTCTTCAGCCAGCCGGTGACCTCGGGCTGGTCCTTGCCGAAGTCCTTGCGGGCGATGGTGTTGATGCCGTCCGGCTTGCCCATCGCGCCCTTCGGGTCCTGCAGGTCGCGGATGGGGTACTTCGTGTACGCCCAGTGCGGGCGCCACAGCGTGACGACGATGTCCTTCTTGGCGTCGACGGCCTTCTTCAGCTCGGTCAGCATCGCCGCCGTGGAGGACGTCGTCACCTTGTACTCGTCCTTCAGACCGTACGCCGGGAGCATGTTCTCCTGCGACACCCGGTACAGGCCGGAGCTCTTCTCGATCCCGACGATCTTGCCGCCGTACTGGCCGCCCTTGCCCTTCAGGTCGTCGAGCGTCTTCAGCGGGGAGTAGTTCGGCACGGCGATGGTCAGCGGCGCCGAGTCGTACCAGACGCCGACCTTCTCCAGCTTGTCGCCGTACTGCTTCCAGTAGTCCTCGTGCGTGCCCGGGAGCCAGGCGTCCACGAACAGGTCGACGTCGCCCTTCGACATGCCCGCGTAGAGCGGTCCCGTGTCGAGGTTCTTGACCTCCACCTTGTAGCCCTTGTCGGTCAGGAGCCGTTTCCACAGGGCCGTGGCGGCCTCGCCCTCGGCCCAGCCCGAGACCACGCCGATGGTGATCTCCTTGTCGTTCCCACCCCCGGAGTCGGAACCGCCGCACGCCGCGGCGCCCAGCCCGAGCGTCAGCGTCAGCGCGGCGACCGTCAGGCCCTTGAACTTGGAGCGCATGCGCATCCTTTCGTCGGCTTGCATGGTGAAGCAGGGGAGCGGGGGAGGTCAGCCGGACGTGCTCGCGGCGGAGGCCACGGCGGCCGGAGCGGGCGCGGCGGCCCGGCGGCGCGAGAACAGCGCGCGCAGCATCCCCGGCCCGTCGCCCAGGGCGCCGGTCAGGCGGTCCAGGTAGATCGCGAGGACCACGACGGCGATGCCGCCCTCGAAGCCCTTGGCGACGTCCACCCGGTTGATGCCCTCCAGCACCTCGCCGCCGAGGCCGCCCGCCCCCACCATCCCGGCGATGACGACCATGGACAGCGACAGCATGATCAGCTGGTTGACCCCGGCCATGATCGACGGCATCGCGAGCGGGATCTGGATCCGGGTCAGGATCCGGCCCGGCGGCGTGCCGAACGCCTCGCCCGCCTCGACCATCTCCGGGTCCACACCGCGGATGCCGAGCTCGGTCAGCCGCACCCCCGGCGGCATCGCGAAGATCACCGTCGCCACCACGCCGGGCACCGAGCCGATGCTGAAGAAGAAGATCGCCGGAATCAGGTACACGAACGCCGGCATCGTCTGCATGAAGTCCAGGACCGGCCGGACGATCCGGCTGACCACGTCGCTGCGCGCCGCCGCGACGCCGATCGGGATCGCCACCACGGTCGACACCACCGCCGACACCAGCACCAGGGCCAGCGAGTCCATCGCCGGCTCCCACAGCTCCATGCTGTCGACCAGCGCGAACCCGAGGACCGTGAACAGGGCCAGCCTCCAGCCGCTCAGCACCAGCGCGATCACGGCCAGCACCAGCGTCAGCCCCAGCGGCGGCAGGACGTTCAGGACGCTCGTCAGCCCGTCCACCGACGCCTCGATCGCCGACCCGATCCCGTCGAACAGCCACGACAGGTTGTCGGTGCACCAGCTCACCAGGCCGTCGAACCACTCGCCGACCGGGATCCGGGGCAGCTTCATCGCCGCGTCACTCATCGCCGCCCTCCTTCGTCAGCACCGGCTCCGGTTCCTCGACCATCTCCTCCACATGGGAGTTGATCGCGCCGAGCGCCGCCAGCAGCGTCACCCGGGGGATCACGCCGAGCAGCGTGCCCTTCTCGTCCGCGACCGGCACCGGCAGGTCGCTCTCGGCGACGCGGACGAACAGGTCCGCGACCGGCGTGTCCGGCGCCACGGGCTCCGGATCCTCGGGGTCGATCAGGCCGTCCAGCGTCTGGACGCCGTCGCGCACCGCGTCCGCGATGACCGTGGCCCGCACCCGTCCGACGAGCCTGCGGTCCCGCCCGACCACGAACGCCGCCGAGGTCTGCTGCTCGCGCATCGTCCTCAGGGCCGTCCGGGGCCCGGTCGACGCCGGCACCGTGACCAGCGGCTTCTCCATCACCGAGGCCGCCGTCAGCACTTTGGTACGGTCCACATCGGCGACGAACTGGGCGACATAGTCGTTGGCGGGATCGGTGAGGATCTCCTCGGCCGTCCCGATCTGCACGATCCGGCCCTCCCGCATCACCGCGATGCGGTCGCCGATGCGCATGGCCTCGTTCAGGTCGTGGGTGATGAAGACGATCGTCTTGCCGAACCGGTTCTGCAGGTCCAGGAGCAGGTCCTGGACCTCCCGGCGGATCAGCGGGTCCAGGGCGCTGAACGCCTCGTCCATCAGGATGATGTCGGTCCCCGAAGCGAGCGCGCGGGCGAGCCCCACCCGCTGCTTCATTCCGCCCGACAACTCACCGGGAAGCTTGTTCTCCCAGCCTTCGAGACCCACCAGAGCCAGGAACTCCCTGGCGGTCTTCTCCCGTTCTTCCTTGGGAACGCCGCGGACCTCGAGCCCGTAGGCGGCATTGGCCAGAACCGTCCGATGGGGGAACAGCGCGAAGTGCTGGAAGACCATGCTGACCTTGTTCTGCCGAAGCGCGCGCAGCGCCTTCGGAGACAGCTTCGCGATGTCCTGACCGTCGATCTCGACACGGCCGGACGTGGCGCCGAGCAACCCGTTCAGCATCCGGATGAGGGTCGACTTCCCCGACCCCGACAGGCCCATGACCACGAAGATCTCGCCCTGCCGGACCTCGAACGTGGCGTCCACCACCGCCGGTGTGACCCCGAGCTCGCGGACCGCCGACAGATCGGCGCCCGCCCCGAGTTTCCGCTGAGCCTCCGCCGTCCTACGGCCGAAGAGTTTGGTGACGCTTTCCGCGCGGAGTACTGACACGATCTCCTTCCGGGTTTCCACGTCGCTGCGCGGAAACGGGTCGCCTCGTCCGTCCAGGCGCCCGGACCTCACCTGAAGAGGCTGTCAACCAGACGCCATGCCTGTGCGTCGCCCGAAACTACCCGTCCAGAGAACATGTTTCATCTTTTGGTGACTTCCGTCACGCCCGGGTAACGAACTGACTACACTTTCGTGCGGTGAAAGTTCTGGTACGACCGCGACGGCGTCGGCCCCCGCTGGTCCTGGTACCGCGACCCGTACTTCGCCGACCCGTAGGGGTACTCCGCCGGCGAGCTCGTCCGGAACAGGCACATCTGCCCGATCTTCATCCCCGGCCACAACTTGATCGGCAGCGTCGCCACGTTCGACAGCTCCAGCGTCACGTGCCCGTTGAACCCTGGATCGATCCACCCCGCGGTCGAGTGCGTGAGCAGCCCCAGCCGCCCCAGCGAGCTCTTCCCCTCCAGCCGCGCCGCGAGGTCCTCGGGAAGCCCGAACACCTCGTACGTCGAGGCCAGCACGAACTCCCCGGGATGCAGCACGAACGCCTCATCGGCCTCGACCTCCACCAGCCGCGTCAGATCCGGCTGCTCCACAGCGGGATCGATGTGCGGATAGCGGTGGTTCTCGAACACCCGGAAGTACCGGTCCAGCCGCACGTCCACACTGGACGGCTGGACCATGACCGGCTCGAACGGGTCGATCTTCACTCGCCCGGACTCGAGTTCGGCCCTGATGTCGCGATCGGAGAGCAGCACCCCAGAAAGCTATCCCACGCCACACCCCCACCGACGATCCGGTACAGTAACCAGGGCACGGGCACCCCCAAGGCAGCCCGACGCGGGTGTAGTTCAATGGTAGAACTTCAGCTTCCCAAGCTGACAGCGCGGGTTCGATTCCCGTCACCCGCTCCACACAGAAGGCCCAGGCAGGGACACGATCCCGCCCCTGGGCCTTGATCGTTTCTGGCACAGAACGCCGCCGTGCAATTAGGTCACCGGCCCCGGGGGTCGGCTGAACCGTCGCTATCTTGCGTCCTGCTCTGCCTGGACGAGCGCGTCGACTCCGCTTGCGATGGTCTGATCGGTCTTGGCGGACTCTCGCCAAGTCTGCCCAGCGCCCAGGAGCGGGAGAAGGCAGTTGCGGACCGCGAGGCGAAATCAACTCCCGGCGCAATCAGCGGACTTCCGCGGGAGTCGACTGCCGAGAGGGTGGGAAGCGCAGCGGCCTTAACGATGACACCAGCCTTAGATGCATGACCCCGGCCGAGACCTTGCGAGCCCTGCTCAACGTGAAGGGTTAGTCGCCCAACACCTGAGGTCAGCCTTGCGCGCCGGGCATGCGGCCTGTTCTGTCCCGCCGCGCCGCGTCGCCCGTCCGCCCACCCGAACGAGCCCTACTTAACGAGAGAGATCACAACTGCCGCGATGCTGGCAGTCACCATGTACAAGGTCCAACGAGCCAGCTTGTGTGCCGACTCAATCGTCCGGGCGTTCTCTCGTCTGTTCAGCTCGTCGACGTAGTAAGCAGTGCCGACCGAAGTATTTCCCGCCTTCTGATCATGTTCCCTGATCAGTTCTTCGTCAGAGCACGCGCGGAGCTTGGGCGATAGTGCGAACCATGGCGAAAAAGGCCGATGAACTACAGCGGTCCCCCCGAGGACGAGAAGAGGCCGCGCGCGGATCGAGCACGCGGCCCCTGGACGGTCGTTGGGCGGTTGATCAGGTGCAGGCGCAACCGGACGCGGCCTTGGCCTCAGCGGGAGTCTGAGTGGGGTCGAGGGCCTGCTCGTCGGGGGTGCAGCATGCCGAGGTGCCGCAGCAGGCGTCGCCGTCCGTCGAGTCGGCTGCGCTCTTGCCGAGGGTGTCAGCGTCGGCCTTGACCGTGTAGACCTCCCACGGCTCCCCACCGGGACCATGAACCCAGACCTTGTCCTGCAACGCGTAGCAGCACGAGGTGTCGTTCTCCTCCAGGGTCACGAGTCCGGCGTCCGTCAGGCGCTTGGTCGCGTCGTTGACGAGCCCGGAGTCCTCGACCTCGACGCCGAGGTGATCCATACGGGTCGGCTCGCCGCCCTCGCCTTCGATCAGGACGAGCTTGAGCGGCGGCTCGGTGATGGCGAAGTTGGCGTAGCCGGGCCGGAGCTTGGCCGGCTCGGTGCCGAACAGCTTGGAGTAGAAGGCGATCGAGCCTTCCAGGTCGGACACGCGCAAAGCGAGCTGGACGCGGGACATGCGGTTCCTCCTCGTGTCGTGGGCGGTGTCGGCCGGTCGCCGGTCGGCAGGTGCCCCGGTGAACGCTGTTTAGATATCTGTCTAAGCAGTCGGTGGCCCGAGTTTGCATCCGTGCGTAGATGGATGTCAAATTAGAGGCATGTCTAAGCAGCAGTTGCCGATCTTGAACCCCGTCGACACCGAGGGGGCGTGCTGCGCGCCCCTGGTCTGCGAGCCCTTGAGTGAGGCTGAGGCGGCCGATCTGACGCCGCTGTTCAAGGCGATCGCCGACCCGGTCCGGCTGCGTCTGCTGTCGTTGATCGCCTGCCATGAGGGCGGGGAGGCGTGCGTGTGCGACCTGACCGCCGCGTTCGACCTCACGGCGCCGACGATCAGCCATCACCTGAAGGTGCTCAAGCAGGCCGGGTTGATCGATTCTGAGCGGCGCGGGACGTGGGTCTACTACTGGCTCAACCCCGGCGTCCTGGAGCGCCTGTCGGCGATCCTCGGGCCGCGCGTCACCGCGGCCGTTTCGTGACCGGCACCGGACCGGACGTCCAGGCCGCACCCACCGGAATGCAGCCCGCCGCCCCCCAGCCTGCGGACGCCGTAGCGGCCCGCCTGTCGGTGCTGGACCGGTTCCTGCCGGTGTGGATCGGCGGGGCCATGGCGCTCGGCCTGCTCGCCGGCCGCGCCGTCCCGGGCCTGAACGATGCGTTGGAGTCGGTGAAGGTCGACGGGATCTCCCTGCCGATCGCGCTCGGCCTGCTGGTGATGATGTACCCGGTGCTGGCCAAGGTCCGCTATGACCGGCTCGGCACCGTGACCGCAGACCGGCGCCTGTTGATCCCGTCGCTGGTGGCGAACTGGGTGATCGGTCCGGCGGTCATGTTCGCCCTGGCGTGGATCTTCCTGCCCGACCTGCCGCAGTACCGCACCGGACTGATCATCGTCGGGCTGGCCCGCTGCATCGCCATGGTGATCATCTGGAACGACCTGGCGTGCGGGGACCGGGAGGCCGCCGCCGTCCTGGTCGCGCTCAACTCGGTCTTCCAGGTGATCGCGTTCGCCGGACTCGGCTGGTTCTACCTGCGGATCCTGCCCGGATGGCTCGGCCTGGACCAGGCGGAACTGGACGTCTCGGCGTGGGACATCGCCCGCAGCGTGCTCATCTTCCTCGGCGTCCCGCTGGTCGCCGGGTACCTGTCGCGCCGTCTCGGCGAGCGCACGCGGGGCCGGGCCTGGTACGAGGAGCGGTTCCTGCCGCGCATCGGCCCGGCCGCGCTGTACGGGCTGCTGTTCACCATCGTCGTCCTGTTCGCCCTCCAGGGCGACGCGATCACCTCCCGGCCCTGGGACGTCGCCCGGATCGCCCTGCCGCTGCTGGTCTACTTCGCGGTCATGTGGGCCGGAGCCTTCGCGCTCGGCCGCGCCGCCGGGCTCGGCTACCCCCGCACCGCGACATTGGCGTTCACGGCCGCGGGCAACAACTTCGAGTTGGCCATCGCGGTGGCGATCGCAACGTTCGGTGTCACCTCCGGTCAGGCCCTGGCCGGAGTCGTCGGTCCTCTCATCGAGGTCCCCGTTCTGGTGGGCCTGGTGTACGTCTCGCTGGCGCTGCGCCGCCGCCTCACCCCGCAGGAGACCCCATGACCCAGGCCGCCGAGGTGCCCGAGGTGCTGTTCGTGTGCGTCCACAACGCCGGACGCTCCCAGATGGCCGCCGCCTTGCTCGACCATCACGCCGCCGGACGGGTCCGCGTCCGCTCGGCCGGGTCCGCACCTGCCGACGAGATCAACCCCGCCGTCCGCGCGGTGATGGCCGAACTCGGCCTGGACCTGTCCAAGGAGTTCCCCAAGCCCCTCACCGGCGAAGCCGTCCAGACCGCCGATGTGGTCATCACCATGGGATGCGGCGACGTCTGCCCCGTGTTCCCCGGCAAGCGCTACCTGGACTGGCAGCTTGACGACCCCGCAGGCCAGCCGATCGACAACGTCCGGCCCATCCGCGACGAGATCGACGCCCGCGTCCGCGCCCTGCTCGCCGAACTCTTGCCCGCCGACGCCTGACCGCGCCCGGCATCGGTCACCGGTCTTCCCCACGGCGACTCCATCGTCTATCGTCGATGAACGATGAATGAAGAGAAAGGGCCGCTCGACCGGCCGACCGCCACCGAGTACGCGTCATGGTTCAAGGCACTCGCCGACCCCACGCGCGTACAGATCGTGTCCCTGCTCGCCCGACAGGGACGGCCGATGAACGTCGGAGAAATCGTCGACGCCGTCCACGTCGGGCAGTCGACGGTGTCCGCGCACCTCAAGGTGCTGGCCGACGTCCGGTTCGTGCTGGTCGACCAGCACGGCACCTCCCGCTTCTACCGGATCAACACCGCGTGCGTGGAGTGCTTCCCCACCGCCGCCGACCTGGTCATGGGACGCCCCGCACCGGCCGCGCCGAGTTGCCCACCCGAAGGAGACGAGTGATGCCCGAGGCCCACACCACCGGCACGCCCACTACCGACGAGATCGTTGCCCGCTACTCGGGCCTCGCCCGAGCCGCCCTTGCCGGCGCCACCCCGCACGACGGAGGCGACAGCGACGAGGGCGGCGAATCCTGCTTCGGCGCCGCCGCCTACCAGGCCGAGGACCAGGTCCCCGAGGCCGCCCTACGCGCGAGCCTGGGATGCGGCAACCCCCTCGCCGTCGCCGAGTTGCACCCCGGTGAGACCGTGCTCGACCTCGGTTCAGGCGGCGGCCTGGACGTGCTGTTGTCGGCCCGTCGCGTGGGCCCGACCGGCACCGCCTACGGCCTGGACGCCAGCGACGACATGCTCACCCTCGCCCGCGCCAACGCCGCCCAGGCCGGAGCCGACAACGCCCACTTCTTGCGCGGCCACATCGACGACATCCCGCTACCAGCCGGAAGCGTGGACGTGGTCATCTCCAACTGCGTCATCAACCTCGCCACCGACAAGGCCCGCGTCCTCGCCGAAGCCTTCCGCGTCCTGCGTCCCGGCGGCCGATTCGGCGTCAGCGACATCATCGCCGAGCCCGGCCTCGACCCCGACGAGCGCGCCGCCGCAGAGCAGCGCATCGGATGTGCCGCCTCCACCCTCACCGCCGAGGAGTACCGCCGCGAGCTGCGCGCCGCTGGGTTCACCACCATCACCATCACCCCCACTGCCGACACTGGGGACGGGCTACACGCCGCCATCGTCCAGGCCGCCAAGCCCGCCGGCTAGCCCCTCGCCGTTCGGATCAGGACGACGTGGCGCAGGTCTCGGATGATTAGGGCGTGAAGGGCCACTCAGCCAAAGCCCGAGGTCAGCCCCGCGCTCCGGGGTGTCAGGGCTCAGGAGGTGTGTGACAGATCCGCCTCGAGACGTGGGTGAGCTCCAACTAGATGATCTTTATCCTGTTGGGTTGAGGATAATGCTGCGGCTTGAGCGCGATGCGTGCGGCGGCGGAGGTCGGCAGGGACTGCGGTGAGGGCTGAACTGCGAGGTCGACTATCGTGCGTCTGATGACGGTGGTTTATGTCGTGGACGGCACGGAGATCCAGAATCTGGAGGACTTCTGGCGGGTCATGGGCGAATCGGTGAACGGCCCTGGCGGGTACTTCGGCCGGAACCTCGACGCTTTCAGGGATTGCCTGCGTGGCGGATTTGGAACGCCCGATGACGATGACTTCGTGGTCGAGTGGCGTGATCACGAGCTGTGCCGGCGATGCCTGGGGTTTGCCGAGACGGTGCGGCAGTTGGAGTTGAGACTGGCGCGCTGTCATCCGACGAACCGGCCATCGGTCCGAGCGGAGCTCGAAGCCGCTCGTGCAGAACACGGCCCCACGGTCTTCGATTGGCTCATTGAGATTTTCGAGCAGGAACAACCCGGCAAGCTCCGACTGTGTTGACGGTCATCGTGTTGCGGTGGCCTTGATTGCCGGAGGCGACGGTGCAGAACCGCCGGAGCTGCGGAGCTGCCTGGGCCCCTCTGGCTTGCGGGCTTTGAGCCGGGCGATGGGGGATCCTTGCCCCGGCGGCCAGCAACTTCACACAGGTCCTGAGAACGATCTGTCACGCTAATCATGAGACCTGACACCTCGCGCTCCGGGGCGGATGAGAAGTTTCTTAAGTCTTCAAGGGGCCCGTCCCGCGGTCGTCGGCGGCCGCCCACCTCGGCGCGTCGGGCATGCGGCCTGTTTCGTCCGGTCCCGTCTCGCAGCCCGGCCGCCGCCGCCCAACTCTTACAGTTGGTGCCCTGAGCTTCAGTAGTGGATCGGAGGCTTACCAGGTGATCGGCGGAGATGACCCCCGACCGGGATGGATTAGTCGGCTCGTCACGGAGTTGAGCACGCTTCTGCAGGAACAGATTACGCTTGCGGAGCCTTTGGATAAGTGTTTGCTGGACGACGAGGGGTTCTCGTTCTCCTGCCCTATCCGTAGTGCGCCCCCACAAGGCAACGGCTTCCAGTTGTGCTGGGAAGGAGTGCTGGGGATGGAGCCCATCAACGGGAAGCCTCACACGAGCGTTTCGCTCTTTCTCTACAGCAGGAACCGGCGACTCGGGATGATGGACCATACGCATGGCAGCGTTTTGGAGATCGAGTACAAGGGTTCGCTGGAGCATGGCGGGCGATGGGGAACTCCCACATGGCTCCCGGACGAGTTCGGGGAGTACCTCGCGTACGACTCGTACAGCGATCGGTGAACGAGGACCAAGCGCGGCCCGGGCCAGGGGATGGATGAGGACGGTCTGGACAGTGCCGATCTTGCTTGTAAGCAGGTAGTCCGCGGCTCAGCCCTGCAATCGCCACAGCTTGGCTGAGGTGGACTGCGTGGCCGGGGACGATCGTTGCCGCCCGGGTTCCGGTGCTCGGGCCGTGGTCGGCTCTGCGCTCCGGGTCCGCTTGCCCTCGGATGATCGGGTGCTGTCGCCGTGCCGGTCACGACGACACCGGCCTCAGATGCGTGACTCCGGCCGAGACCTTGTTAGCCCTGCGCAACCTGAAGGGCCACTCAGCCGAAGCCGGAGAGCAGTAAGGAACGCCGGGAAGCCGTTCCAATGATCATCACTAAGGTGACGAGCTCGATTAGACGTACAAGTCAGGACACGCGGGTGACGGCCGTGGGGGCAGAGGGGTGGTCGTGCCCGAGGCGAGGGGCCCGCGCCGTCCAGCCCCTTGAATCGGAGTACGCGCTGGGCAGCGGTTTCGGGGTCGCAGGCGCTTCGTCTGGGCTCAACGGCGCACGCGAGAGATGCCGGCGCTGGAGATGCTCACGGCACCGCAGCCGGTTGGGAGCGGTCGGTGCTGGTCCTCAGGCCGGTCGTAACTATGACTCGCCACCTCGGATCCAGGTTTCGGGGTGTCCGCGCAAGTTCTGCCGCTACTCCGTTTAGTCGCGGCCAAGTTTCGGATCGTCACGGGTACTGGTGTGGTCACTGGGCACAGGGATCGCCAAGTCCACAGCGCGGGATTGCGACCGCGGCGGGGTCGGGTGGGGTCTCCGCTGGTGGACGCGAGGCCAAGGGGCGCCATGACAACCGATCAGCTCCTTTTCGGGCTGGGGCTGACCGTCGCACTCGCGGTCGGTTCCCAGCTCTTGGCGAGCTGGTTGCGCATCCCTGCTTTGATCGTCCTGCTCCCGACCGGTTTCGTCGCGGGTGCGCTGACCGATGACATCGATCCCCATCGGCTGTTAGGAGCGACCTTCGAGCCCCTGGTGTCACTGTCGGTCGCGCTGATCCTTTACGACTCCGGTCTGGGACTGGACATGCGGAAGCTCAGGGGAGATACCCGTCGCATTGTGGTCAGGCTGATCGTGCTCGGTGTGCCCCTCACGATGGCCTGCGCCGCGCTGCTCGCGGTGCCGCTGCTCGGTATGTCAGCGGGCGCGGCGGTGATGCTGGGGGCAATTCTGGTCGTCTCCGGTCCGACGGTGGTGGGCCCGCTGCTCGGCTTCGTCCGGCCCGCGGAGCGGGTGGGACGAATCCTTCTGTGGGAGGGTTCACTGGTCGATCCGATCGGCGGCATCCTGGGCGCGGTGGTGTTCGGCGGCGTGGTTCAACGGGCCCGCCTAGGCTCCGGCGAGCATGTGCTGCAGTTCGTTCTCAGCATCGGAGTCGGCCTGGGCGGCGGCGTAATCGGGGCAGGATTGCTGTGGCTGCTGATGCGACGGCTCCGGTTCGGCGAGGTACTCGCCAGCACCGCGCAACTCGCCGTCGTGGTCGTCGTGGCGGCCGCCTGCGACATCGCCCGCGACGACGCCGGTCTGCTCGCGGCTGTCATCATGGGACTGGCGGTGGCCAACCTGAAGAGTTTCGACCTCCCCGAACACAGGCCCGTTTCCGAGACGCTCGTCCAGCTGATCATCGGCCTGCTCTTCATCTCCATCTCGGCCACGATCACACCACGGTCGGTCGCCGATGTGGCGCTCCCCGCCCTGGGGCTGGTCGCCGCCTTGGTCTTGATCGTCAGACCCCTCCTGGCCTACCTGTCCACGCGTGGAACGGACCTGACGACCGGCGAGTGGTGCTTCATCGGCTGGATGGATCCGCGCGGCATAGTCGCAGCCGCCACCGCCTCGACATTCTCCGTCCAACTCGCCGCGCAGGGGATCGGCGGCGCCGCCAAGATCCTGCCCGTCGCCTTCCTGGTGATCGTCGCAACGGTGACCTTGTACGGCCTGACCGCGACCCCGGTGGCCCGCCGGCTGCACGTCGTCCGCGCCGCGAGTTGAAGCGGGAGATCCCGATCTTGGGCACACCCTGCGGGACGGCTGCCCTGACGGCCTCGAACCGCCCCCTGGACCCGTGCGGGCCCGAGCGCTCATCCGCCCGAACGGTCTGTCGCACCTTGTTCGCCGTTCGCGCAAATAAGCACCCCGGAGCGTCGCGCACACGTGCTGCATGTGCCGTCGAGGACGTCTACAACCCAGGCCCGGCACGGGTGCCGTGCCATTAGGGGTGGTCAGTGAGGGTGCCGACCGGGTGCGCCATGCTTCCCAAGCTGACAGCGCGGGTTCGATTTCCGAGCTCCCCAACGTGGACACCGCGATGACGGTGATGGTGGTCCTGCCGCCGAGGCGGAGGATGACCTGCGTTCAGGGGGTGGCTGGTTTGCGGGCGGTGAGTAGGCGGGTCGGGACCCACGGACTGCCCCACCACACGCGCCAGCCGAGGCCGCGCACGCGGATGTCCTGGGCGTTCAGCCGGGCCAGCACCGCGGCGTACTCGCGGGGGGTCCGCGCCAGGTCGGCGATCAGCAGGCGGCCGCCCGGCCGTAGCACCCGGTACGCCTCGGTGATCGCTTGGGCGCGGGCGTCCGCGCTGAAGATGGTGTGCACCGTCAGGCTGGACACGACCAGGTCGAAGCTTCCCTCCGCGTACGGGAGTTTGCGCAGGTCACCCCCTTGCACATGGACGCGGTCGGCGACCCCCTCGGCCTGGGCGTTGCGCAGGGTCGCCGCCGGGGTGTTGCCGGACTGGTGCAGTCCGCGCCACAGGTCCACGCCGACCGCCCGGCCTTGCGGGAGGCGCCGGGCTGCGGCCAACAGGACGGCGCCGCGTCCGCAGCCGAGGTCGAGCAGCCGTTCGTCGCCACGCAGGTCCAGCTCGTCCAGCACGTCCCGCCAGACCAGGAACTTGCCGCGCAGGGTGGCGTGCAGGCTCAGGGCCAGGCACCCCGCCAGCAGCGTGCCGGAGACCAGCGCGGGCAGCGCGGCGGCCAGATCGGCGGTGACCGCCATCACCAGCCCGGTCACCCAGAACCCCAACACCACCAAGCCCACGAAGCCGAATCCGTAGGGCGCATCCATCCCGTACCGCGCGCCAGGCATACCCGCCACTTTGCCACGAACCGGCCGCTCGGGGGGTGGCTACAAAACACTGGCCCACCGCCGTTATTTCTCAGCACTCACGGTGCGCCCAACCACCGTTGCGGCAACCAATCGTGCGCGAAGCCGGGCTCCCTAGCCCCCGCAGGCTGAGGTCATGCCTGCGTGAAGCTCTCTGTCACGCCCCCGGGGCCTGGCCGTCTCGTGGGACTTAAACGGTTAGATAAATGGCGGCGTATGGTCTGGCGGGGAGGGGTATTCGTGGCGGACGTGCAGGCGACGGTGTGGGGAGATGGTGCGGTCTCAGCGGTCTTCGTTCACGGGATCTTCAGTTGGGGCGCCGACGAGGTGTACGGCTTCGGCAATCAGCGGCCGCTGGAGGATGAGTTCCGGCTGGTCATGATGGATCGGCGCGGTCACGGGGCGAGCCCGGACATCGAGGGCAGCGACTATGAGGTGGACGCGGACGACATCACCGCCCTGCTCGGGGACGGGGCCCATCTGGTGGCCCATTCCTATGGCGGTGCGGGTGCGATGCTGGCCGCCGCGCGCCGCCCTGACCTGGTGCGGTCGCTGACGTTGATCCAACCCGGCACCCTGCGTCCCGCGGCCGGGCATCCGGTGGTGGACGAGGCACTGGAACGCGCTCGCGCCAGCACTGCGGGGCTGCCACCGGAGATGACCCCGGAGGAGTACCTGCGGGCGGCCACCGAGGGCATCGGGATGCTCGTGCCGGAGGCCACGCCGGAACGCCTGCGGGCGGTGCGCGCCGCGATGCGCGAGCGGCCTTGCTGGGACGCCGACATCCCGCTGGACCGGCTCGCCGCCGCGCCGTGGCCCAAGCTGGTGATCTCGGGTACGTGGGAGGACGCCCCCGAGCTCTACCGCCGGTATGCGGGCGAGCCGCTGATCGCCGCCGCGGAGTTCATCTCCGACCGGATCGGCGCCCGGTACCTGAAGGTGCCCGGCTATTACCCGCAGGTACAACAGCCCAGCACGGTCAACGACGCACTGCGCGACCTTTGGCGGTGCGGGCCGGGGTAAGAGGACGGTTGTTGCCTGCGGAGCCTCACAACGCCACCCTCTTCACCTGCGGAAACTCCTCCGTCGTCGCCGTGGACGAAAGTGTGAGAGGTTTCCATGCCCGGAGCGCGATGAGTTCTGGTGGGACCGGCGGTCTGAGTGTGTGAACGGTCGGCCACTGAGCACGAGCGACCCGAGCGGTGGACGCTGAGAACGTCCCGGCGCGGAAGAAGCACATGGAGGCACCGGATGCGCAAGTTGATTCTGTCTTTCTACGTCTCACTCGACGGCAAGAGCGCTGACGGGGACAACGGGATCAGGGACGTCATGACGAGCATCGACGATCCCGAGCAGGAGAAGTACTTCGTCAGCCGGCTGTGGGAGGCCGGGGCCTTCCTCATGGGCCGCACCACCTACGAGATCATGGCCGGATACTGGCCCGGCTCCGACCATCCCTCCGCCCAGGCCATGAACGAGATTCCCAAGGTCGTGTTCTCCCGCACCCTGGAGTCGGCCGACGACTGGCCCGAGACCCGGATCGCCGGCGGTGACACGGCGGAAGAGATCGCCAAGCTCAAGGCCGAGCCCGGCAAGGATCTCGTCGCCGCCGGCGGCACCGCGTTCCTGCACTCCCTGATCAAACTCGGCGTGGTCGACGAGTACCGGCTGTGGGTGCTGCCCGCCGCCACCGGCAAGGGCGCTCCGCTGTTCCCCGAGCTGGAGCGGCCCGCGAACCTGCGCCTGCTGAAGAGCACGGCCTTCCCGTCCGGCACCCTCGAACTGGTGTACGCGGCAGCCGACAAGTAGGGCCCAGCAGGCGACGCTCAGTCACCTCATAGGGGTTGCATCCTGTACCTGGATACAGGCTTACCGTCGAGGTGTGGCCCCCGCCGGGGCAGCAATCACCGTGATGAGGGAGCTGGGATGCTCGATTCTGAAGTGCCGATCGTGTGCACACTGTCGCCGAACAAGATGGTGGATCGGCTGGCAGAGTTCGAGTCGCTGTTCGCCGAGTCACTGACCGGTGTGGAACGTGAGCCGCTGCGGTTGTGCCTGATGTTCGACGCCGACCAGGCGCGCGAGGCGCAACTCCGCGAAGTGTTCGAGGCCGAACAGCAGTGCTGTGCGTTCCTGGGGTTCGCGTTCGAGCGCACTGGAGCTGGTCTGAGGGTGGAGGTGACCGCGCCGCCGGAGGCGGGGCCGACGCTGGACGGGATGCAGGCCTTGGCCGAGCGCACCGCCCCGCCCGAAGTCGTGGCAGTGGGCTGGACCGGATGAGCGGTCAGTACGAGGGACTGCGATCCGGCCAGGTCGCCGAGGCGGCCGGGGTGAACCTGCAGACCCTGCGCTACTACGAGCGGCGCGGCCTGCTGGCCGAGCCCGAGCGGACCTTGGGCGGGCATCGGCTCTATCCCGCCGAGGCGGTCACGGTCCTGCGGGTGATCAAGACTGCGCAACGGCTCGGATTCAGCCTGGACGAGGTCGCCGAATTGTTGGAGGCGGCCCAGCACCGGCACGGGCGACGCGACGGCGGCTTGAGGGAGAGGGCGCGGCTCAAGGTGATCGAGGTCGAGGAGCGTATGGCCGACCTTGAGGTCATCCGTTCGGCTCTGCACGAAGCGATCAATGCTGGGTGCGACGACCTGATGACGTGCGCCGACCAGCCATGCTGCCCGTTGCCGTTCGCGGAACTCGTCCGGCCCGGCCCCGAAGGGGATCGCCCGTGAAGTCCGAGTTCAGGACAGCCGCCTGAGTGGTGGCGCAGTTCAGGAGCTGGACGCCGTCCGGGGGTCGATCGTGGTCGACTCGAACGGGTGCGGCCAGGGGGCGCCGAGGGCCGTCCACCATTTCAAATAAGGCACGCCCAGCACCGACGGTTGAGCGCCCTCGTCGCTCCAGGTCTCCGACACCTCGTCGAGGGCGGACGGCTCCGCGCCGAACAGCGCGGCCGCAGCCCGTCGGCTCTCCGCCGTGTCGTTGTCCGGGAGGCCATCGCCCTCCTCATCGATCGAGGCGACGTGCACGGCCGCGCCGTCGGGGCCGAGAACCTCGTTGATCACGCCGTGTTCGTCGAAATCGGAGGCCGCGATCGCCCGGACACCCCACTCCGGCAGCAGGTCTCCCACCACCGACGACAATGTCACGCCGAAGTCGGAGAAAACGAAAACCCTCGACCCTTGAGTGGCGACGTCGACGGCCGACTGGTGGGCGGCCGCGAGCGCTAGCGCGAATTCCTCGGAGTCCCGCCCGTCCTTCAGGTCGATAACGGCCCAGCCGCTGAATGATGACACCGTTTGACAATATCAATTCCCGGCTGCGGTAGTGCGGAGTGTGCACTTCCTACGCCGCCGGCGCGGGTTCGATTGCTCGGGGCCGCGCGCCTGAGGTGGAGGCAGCCGGGCCGCCGAAGGAGCGGGCACGGGTAGTTCCTTGACGAATAATTCCTCAGCGAACTACATTGAGACCCCTGTCCACAGACGTCCACCGGTGGACGTGCGGGCGGTCGACGAAGGCGATCTCTGATGGGAGAAGTCTCATGCCCGACCCCCTGACTCCGCGCGAGGTCTTTCTGAGGCTGGTGCACGGCGTCTGCGAAGAACGCTGGGAGGACGTGATCGAGCTCTACGCCGAGCAGACTCATGTAGAGCACCCTTTCCATCCGCTCGCGGCGCCCCCGCTGCGATCGCCTGAAGAGTTGCGTGCGCACTTTGGGATCGGCGTGCCACCTGGCACCTACAAAGGGCATGCGCTTCGCCGTCGTCCGGCCGGAATCAATGTTCACGAGACCGCAGATCCCGAGGTCATCGTGGCCGAGTTCCGGTACGAGGGCACTGTGGTGGAGACCGGTCAGCCGTTCATCATTCCGGCGGTCTTCGTCATGCGGGTCCGCGACGGAAGGATCATCGAATCCCGTGATTACCTGGACCACCTGCGTTCTGCCCGAGCACGTG
Source organism: Actinomadura sp. NPDC000929 (assembly GCF_040492065.1). NCBI lineage: Bacteria > Bacillati > Actinomycetota > Actinomycetes > Streptosporangiales > Thermomonosporaceae > Actinomadura > Actinomadura sp. NPDC000929. The sequence continues at coordinate 84,591 of NZ_JBEUPA010000014.1, forward strand.
GTCAGTTGGGTGATGTCCTCGCCGCCGTCAGGGAGCACCACGGAACGCCGGAGTGAGGGACGTGATCCCCGAACTCGCGGCTTGATCATTCGCAGGGCGAGCGGCGCCGGACACACGCCTCGCCGCCGGGCCGCCGGACTCATACGGGCAGAGAGCCTGGAGTGGCCGTCGCGCCCAGGACCTTCGCGGAGGGGCTGGGGCGTCACACTGTTCCCCAAGGTGAGACCGCTGTCGTTTCCGTCCAAGACGGCCGCCGCGGTCACGAACTAGCGTGGCCCCAGCGACTCATCCGAACATGAGGAGACAACACAATGCGTGACCTGGTCTACACCGGTTTCATGTCGCTCGACGGCGTCGTGGACTCGCCTGGCGGCGGGCCGGGGGAGGAGCACCGCAGCGGCGGATGGGTGTTCAAGGACCTCGAGTTCGTCCCGGAAGCCTGGTCGTTGAAGGGCGAGGAGCTCGCCGACACGACGGCGCTGATGTTCGGCCGCCGCAGCTACGAGGCGTTCGCGCAGGTCTGGCCCGGCTCGGAGGACCACGCCGACTACAAGGAACTGCCCAAGTACGTGGTGTCGACCACGCTGTCCGATGACGCCCTCGTCGACGGGTGGGGCCCGACGACGATCCTGCGCTCGACCGAGGACGTCGCCGCGCTCAAGGAGGGCGAAGGGGGCGCGATCTTCATCCACGGGAGCGCGGAGCTGGCCCGGCGGCTGTCGGACGCGGGCCTGGTCGACCAGTACAACCTGCTCGTCTTCCCCGTGCTGCTCGGTGCCGGGAAGAGCCTGTTCGGCCGGGCCGACCGCGACAAGCAGATGCTGGTGCTGCGGGAGTCGGAGAGCTACTCGAACGGGATCCTGAAGCTCGTCTACGACGTCAAGCGCTGATCCAGGTCGAGGGCGATCGCGCCGCCGGCGCCCTTGCGCAGCTGCCCGGCGGTGCGTCCGACGTAGGAGCGCAGCGCCCGGGCCAGGTGCGACTCGTCGAAGTAGCCGAGCTTGGTGACGACGTCGGCGACCGGTTCGCCGAGCGCCAGCAGCTCCGCCGCCCTGCGGGCCCGTTCGATCTGCCGGACGCCGCCCCGCGTCAGCCCGGTCACGGCGCGGAACCGGCGTTCGACCGTTCGCCCCGAGACGGCCGGGCGGTGGCCCCGCAGCACCTCGGCGACGAGCGGGTCACGGACCACGACCCCGGCCCGGACGAGACGTCCGACGAGGTTCTCGGCGTCGTCGGGTCCGGGCGTCTCCCAGCGCCCGCCGTCCAGCCGGAACGTCCGGCGCGTGGTGTCGGGGAGCTCGATGCCGCCGTTGACCAGCGTCGACGTGGGGACGGCCCGCAACGAGGTGCCCACGGCGAACTCGATGCCAGTGAAGGCCGCGCCTTCTGGCACGGGCGCCGTGCCGGTCCGGGTCCCGGGACCGGTGATCGCCGTGTACGCCCGGCCGTCCTGCTCCCAGAACACCAGGCCCCAGCGCACCCCCGCGACTGACGTCATCGTCTGGACCTGCTCGTTCACGCAGGTCCAGACGGTGTCGATCCACGGCGAGTCGGACCGGCGCGTCTCAAAGCGCAGCTTCACGGGCGCAGCATACGTCGCGTCGGCAGTTCGATCTCCGCCACCCGCTCCCCACGACAACGGCCGGCGTCAGCGACGAATCGCTGACGCTGGCCGCTCTCGTTCCTCGCCCACCGGGCCCCGCTACGTGCCCGAATTCTTCCCCTCACGCCGTGCCCGTTCTGGGGCTGCTCGCTTGGGCCCCCTGCGACAGGCTCTCCAAGCGCGTCCGAGGTCATCTGCACGCTTTCGCGAAGCAATGGACCACGCCGCAGGGGTGCGGAGATCGAGCAAGCGCGGACGGTCTCCTGCGACCTGTAGCACGAACGCGCAGGTTTATTCGCAAACCAGGAGGGCGTATGTCCGAAAGTGAGGAAGTGCAGCAGGCGCGACTGGCGCGCCTCGACGAGAGTGACCGGATTTACCGGGAGGTCCTGGCATCGCCAGAGGGCTCCGAGGCGGCGGCCATCGAGGCTTCCGAGGCCATCCTTCCGGAGAACTGAGTCGCGGTCTTCTCGGCCGTAAAGTCGGCGGCCCTCCCCCAAGGGGGGCCGCTCGTCGACACTGACCAGAGCCCCGTCCCGCCTGAGCAGGCGCACTGCTCTTGCGGGCGGGGTTCTTTCGTTCGCTGCCCGTCATGCCCGCTACGTACCTGAACGCGTGGGCTCCCGCGGCCGGGAAGTCGTGGACGGGATCGCGCGTCGGCCTTCAGGTCCGGGGCGAAAACGTGAGAGCCCGGCGGGACCGGGCTCTCGTGTTGCGGTCATCCGGGTGGCGCGACGACGGAGTCGTCGTGGCGCCACCAGAACAGGTAGGGCAGGATCACTCCTGCCTTGTCGGTGCCTTCGCCTTCTGTGCGGCCTCGGCCTCGGCCGCCTCCGCGTCCAGCCGTGCAGTGATGGCGGACGTGGAGGTGACGATTCCGAAGGCCGCCCACTGGATGGCATCCGGGATCACCGTCGCGACGCCGAACAGACTGAGGAGGACGGGCGCCAGGGCCACGGCCACCATCGGCTGGAGAGCCGGGGCCGTCGCGGCCCAGACCCCCATGCCGCCACGGGTCAGGTAGATGCCTGCCCGCGTCTGCATGACGGCGGCGAGAGCCGTTGCGAACAGCCCCGCGCCCAGCATCGCGACGAGTTCGGTGGGACCCCATGTCCAGGTCCCGACCGGAGTCCCGAGGTACTCGGCCAACGGGAAGCACACCGGGATGACGACCAGCATGCAGATGACGTTGGCCTGTGCGACACCCTGGTCGCGCTTGTCGCCGAGCAGTTTGGCCTGGCTCGGCAGGTTGAAGGGATGCGTCGCCGCGGCGAGTGCGGCACCGATCCCCAGATAGCTGACGCTCTGTACGCCGATCAGGGCGCCGGTCGAGATCAGTACGGCGAGGAAGATCGGGACACGAAGGGCCCGGCCCGTCCACGTGGTCTTGGGAAGCCCCGCGAGGAGGCTCCCCAGGGCGGTGATGCTGGCGTAGGGGCCCGCACCGATGTGGGCGAACGCGATGGGCCCGCCGATCTTCATCAGCGAGCTGGTCAGCGCGTGCTGGAGCATGCCCCTCCGCTGACGCGGAGTCAGCCTGCGCGGGTCCAGCCCCTGGACGCCGTCTCGCGCGAGCGCGATGGCGACGAGGATGCCGCCGCCGAAGACGGTCATCCCCATCGTCCCCTGGAGAGGGGCCGACAGCACCCGGGTGAACACGAAGCCCACCCCGACGATTACGACCGAGCCCACCATCAGGAAAGCACCCTTCCGGGGGCCCGCAAGGGTGGGCAATTTGGTCCTTCTCATTTGATTCTCCTGGTCCTGGCCTAGCCGGGACAGTCCATGGCCGAGCGAGGCCATGGACTTCCTGGTCGAGAGTCCATGGCCGCTTGGGCCACTTTCTCCCTACAGTCCCCGGCAGACCAAGATCAGCAATGTTCGCCGGGAGGACTTCTGAACGCGCGCCCTCGCTGCCCCGTCCCCTCGTGACAGGGACGGACGCCGGGCAAGGGGGAGGATCACCGTGCGGTCATACTCGATCCATGGGAAAGAGTTATGAGCGGATAGACGGCAGGCTGCGCACCTTCATCGAGTCGCAGCACATCTTCTTCACCGCGACGGCGCCGCTGGCCGGCGACGGCACCGTCAACCTTTCGCCCAAGGGGCTCGACGGCTCGTTCGCCGTGCTCGACGAACTCACCGTGGCCTACCTCGATTTCGCCGGCAGCAACGCCGAGACCATCGCCCATCTGCGCGAGAACGGCCGCATCACCCTGATGTGGTGCGCCTTCGACGGCCCGCCCAACATCGTGCGCGTGCACGGCCGCGGGGAGCCGGTCTTCCGTGACGACGCGCGCTGGGCCGAGCTGATGGGCCACTTCCCCGACATCGACCCGACCCTGCACGGCCTGCGAGCGATCATCGTCGTGACCGCCGAGAAGATCCGTGATACCTGCGGATACGGCGTCCCGTTCATGACCTACGAACAGGACCGCCCGCTGCACGCATCGCGTTTCGCGCGCGAGACCGACGAGTCGCTCGACGCTTACTTCCAGAAGAAGGCGCACATCGCGGCCAGCATCGACGGGCTGCCAGGGCTGCCCCTGCCGCTGCCACCGCTTCCCTCGGTCGAGTAGGACGGAGCCGGACGGTCTCCCGGCGATCGCGATGTACACCGAACACCCCGGCGCACGCCCGCGCTGAGCGTGGTGGCCGGGCTCAACGACGAAATGTCCCGGCAGGAGGCGCGAAGCCTCTCCGCCGGGACACCCGGTACGCCCGGTCCGCGGTGATCACGGACCGGAATGGACCATGGGACTACTGGTCCTCAGAGGTCCTCCCGCTGGTCAGGAGACCAGCGAGAGAGCGACGATGACCGCGCCGATGGACAGGAGGATGACCCACCCGTCCTTCTTCACGATCCGACCTGCCGCACCTCCCGCAAGGGCGGCGAGCACGAGCGGGACGAAGGGGATCCCCGTGACCCAGAAGATCGCGGTGGCCGCGACGGCCGGGGCGATGGCCCGCGTGTTCCTCTTGCCCTTCTCGTTCTTCTTCACGCCGTCGCCTGCCAGGAAGCCCAGCAGGACAAGGACGATGAGTGCAACGTTCATGGCGGACTCTTTCGGTTGCAGTTACGCCTCGAAGGCGTCTTCCTTGACGCACGCCCCTAGGACGTGCGTTGGGGAAGACCGTCAGGTTTTCGGCGGTGACGGCAACTGTGACGACCAAACCGGAGGTGAAGTCGCCGGTGGCCGCGCGCCGTCGGGCCAGGGGCTGCGGGGCGCCCTCGCTCCGGCCGGCCGGGCACCACCTGGTCGATTTCGAGAACTGTGAAAGAACTAGCGGCGCTGGACCACGCGCCTTGCAGGCGCGTCGGCCACTGCGGCGACGGGTCGTGGTGAGCCGGAGATCAGGCGGCGCGGGTTCCCGAGGCGACGAAGAGCGGGATGGCGACGAACAGGCGGTCGTCGCGTGCCCTGGCGACCTGGGCGTCGAACCAGGTGCCTTCCCCTCCGATGCCGGCGAGCGCCGGCAGGCACGAGGCGTCCGTCCACACGATCGTGTGGACGGCGACGGTGACGTCGGTGAACCCGTGGTCGAGCAGGAGGTTCCGGTAGCGGCGGGCGACCCGCGGGTTCGGCATGGCGTCGGCGCGGGCGTGGACGAGTGAGCGGGTGAGCTCGGGGTCGTCGGAGTCGATGACGAACGTGTCCCAGTCCTGGCCGACGAGCACCGCGCGGCCGCCGGGGGCCAGCACCCGGCGGGCCTCGGCGACGGCCTGCTCGGGCTCGGCGAGGACGTGCAGGACCTTGTCGGTGCGGTAGCCGGTGACGGAGCCGTCGTCCAGAGGCAGCGCGGTGGCGTCGGCGACGTGGAACTCGCTCCCGGGCCACCGTTCGGCGGCGACCTCGACCATGGCGGGGTCCAGGTCGACGCCGATGGCCCGCGCCCCGCGGGCGGCCAGTTCCCCGACGGCGCGGCCACTGCCGCAGCCGACGTCGACCACGGTGGCGCCCAGCCCATCGTAGGTGAGTTCTCGCAGGTCACGAGCCTGGGGAAGATCGTCGAAGGCGTCAAGGACGGTGAGCAGCTTGGACATGGCCGCCAGTGTGCGACTTAATGTCGACATGAAGTCAATCGGCGAGGTGGCGGCGCAGTTCGGGCTGCCGACGCACGTGCTGCGGTACTGGGAGGCCGAAGGTCTGCTGGCGCCGGCCCGCGCAGGGGACCGTCGCCGTTACACCGACGCCGACGTGCACCGGGTGGCGGCGATCCTGATCTCGAAGGAGGCGGGATTCGAACTCGCGGACATCCGGGCGATGCTGGCCGCCCGGTCCACGTCGGAGCGCCACGAGGTGACGGTCCGGCACCGCGAGAGGCTGCTGGTCCGGATCGCCCGGGCGCAGGCCGCACTCGACATGATCGAGGGTGAGTGCCCGCATGACGACATCATGACGTGCCCGCGTTTCCAGGGACTCCTGGCTGATCGACTGCGGTCGTCGAACGCGCCGGCTTAGTGGGTCACCGGCGTCCGAGCGGATGACCCGCGGCGCCGTTCGCACGGCGGAAAGCAGGAAGCTCCTGGCGGCCCGGGTGTGCGCACACCCCGGCCGCCAGGAGCTTCCGGTGATCACCTGGTGCGGGCCGTGTTCGGCCTGTGAATCAGCCCGCGTGATCGGCGTTCCTCACCATGGCGCCGGCTCGGTCGCCCGGGCCGGCCCCGGGGCAGTGGTCGCCCACTGCCGGCGAACGGAGCGGCGGCTCATGGTGAGGTCCTGCGTGGCAGGATCAGCCGCCGTACTTGTACTTGTAGGCGCCGTTCTTGTAGCCGCGGATGATGACGTACGGCTTGTAGGTGTAGCCGTTGCCCGTGTAACGGAACGCGCCCTGGGCGTAGGACGTCGCGTAGGCCCAGTTGCTGGGGTGGGTGACCTTCTTCAGGACCCAGCCCTTCCACACCCACTTGTACTTGTTGTAGGTGTAGGCCTTGAAGTTGGCGCGGTAACGGGTGACCGTGTAGCCGTTGTAGCACCAGGTGAGGCGGTTGGTCACCGCGATGATCCACTTGCCGTTGGAGGCCTTCCGGCCACGGGTGCGCTGGTAGTAGCGGCAGTACTCGGCGGCCTGGACCGAGGCCTTCTCCTTGGCGGTCAGCGGCTGACCGGAGGTCTGGGCCTCGGAGATGAGGTCCTTCTTGGAGAGTGCCCCCTGGCTGGTGGTGGTCACCTCCTTACCGAGCCTGTCGGCGGGCTTGGTCTCCGCCTGCGCGGCCGGACCCGCGGCGAGGACTCCGGCGGCCAGGGCGCCGGAGAGGACGGTCACGATGGCGACACGCCGCATGTATTCCTCCATGCTTGGGAATGGGGGGAGCGTGCAAGGTACCGCAGTCTGGGACTGCCGGGTGCCGTTGCACCTTTCTCGCCATATGTGATGTCTGCGACGGCCGTTTGGTTCCGGGGTGAACCAGAACAATCCCGGCAGTTTTTTTCGCGCCGATCTCCAGCAGCGGCAGGGGGCGACGCGGCGCCGTTCCGTCGGGAGTCAGGCCGTGGCCTTGCGGGTCACGACCACGACGTAACGGCACTCTCCGGTGCCGTCGTTGACGAACGCGCGTGCCTGGGGCTCGCCGAGTTCGAACGTGTCGCCCGCGGTGAGGACGTGCGTGGCCGCCTCCTCGACGAGGCTCAGCCTGCCGGCCAGCACCCAGACGAGCTGGGCGATGAAGGCGTAGGACGCCGCCGGCATGGGCACCCGGGCGCCCGCGGGCAGCACGATCTCGGTGACGTCGGCCGGGAAACCCGGCCCCGAGATCTGCCGTCGCAGGTAACCCGACCCGGGGTCGGTCCAGTCGGGGATGTCGGCCGCGCGCCGCACGTGGCCGGGCGTGGAGCCGTCCGCCGGTGACAGCATCTCGGTCATGCTCAGTTCCAGGGCGGCGGACAGCCTGCCGAGGAGGGCGGCGGTCGGGCTGCTCTGACCGCGCTCGACCTTGCTGATCATCGCTCGGGACACCCCCGAGGCGTCGGCGAGCCGGGCCAGCGACCAGCCGCGCCGTGCGCGCTCCGCCTTGATGCGCTGTCCGAGGACGTTCGGACCGTCCATCAAAGTGGACACGGCGTCGCCTCCGGGCCGGCTCCGGCGTCGAGGCGAAGCTCCATGTAGACGCTGTTGGGGTCGTGCACGTAGTCGGCGAACGGCTCGCACTGGGTGAATCCGTGCCGCGCGTAGAGCCGCCGGGCCGGGGCGAAGAAATCCTGGCTTCCCGTCTCCAGCAGGACCCGCCGGTGACCGCGCTCGGCGGCGACGGCCAGAAGGTGCCGGAGGATGGCCGATCCGATGCCCGCCCCCCGCGCGGCCACCGCGGTGCGCATGGACTTGAGCTCGGCGTCGCCGCCGCCGAGGTCTTTGAGCGCGCCGCATCCGCGCAGCTCCGGCCCCTCCCAAGCCGACCAGAACGCGACCGCGGGGTCGCGCAGTTCCTCCAGGTCCAGCGCGTGGATCGATTCGGGCGGCGACGTCGCGTGCATGTCGGCCAGGTGCTCCTCCAGCAGCCGGCGGACCTCCGGCCGGCTCAGGTCGTCGAGCTCGAAGCGCACCATCGTCCAGCCTCCGCATCACCCGATCCGCCCGCGTCCATCATAGTGGACGTCTGTCCACTCTCCACGAGTTAAGGCAGAGGCCGCGACGTCGCCCGTGGCTGGTGTGGACGGTTTCAGAGGTGCTTAGGGGGATAGGGAGCGAACGTGTAGTCGTGCCTGGGGGAGGGCGTTATGAGCATGCCGCACAGGGCGGTCCATCGACTGGAGAACGCGGAGGCGCTGGACAAGGTCGCCGAACCGGTCAGTTCCGTGGTCCAGCGGGCGGTCCAGCCGCGCCTCGTCCGCAACCTGCTCAGCGGGACCAATACGGGGCACCCGCTGCACCCGGTGCTGACGGACGTGGTGATCGGCGCGTGGAGCATGGCCGGGCTGCTGGACGTCGCCGGGGGACCCGACGCCGAACCGGCCGCCGACCTGCTGACGGCGGCAGGCGTGGTCGCGGCCGTGCCCACCGCCCTGAGCGGGCTCAACGACTGGGCCGACACCCTGGGGGCGGAGCGGCGGGTGGGGCTCGTCCACGCCGGCGCCAACACGGTGGCGCTCGCGCTGTACGCGGCGTCCCTCGGCGCGCGCTCCCGCAAGGCCAAGGCACTGCGGTTCGCCGGCATGGCGGCGATGGGGATCAGCGCCTACCTCGGCGGTCACCTGACCTTCACCCGGGGCGTCAACGTCAACCGCACCGCGTGGCAGCAGGGCCCGGAAGAGTGGACTCCGGTGCTGGCCGCATCCGAGCTGGCCGAGGGCGAGCACCGCACGGCCGACGCGGACGGCGTCCGGGTCCTGCTCTACCGGACGGCCACGAAGCTGCACGCCATCGCCGCCACCTGCAGCCACCTGGGCGGCCCGCTGGGCGAGGGGACGATCGAGAACGGCTGCGTCACCTGCCCGTGGCACGGCAGCACGTTCCGCCTCGCCGACGGCGGCATCGAACGCGGCCCGGCCAGCGCGCCGCAGCCGTCCTACGAGGCGCGCGTCCAGAACGGACGCATCGAGGTCCGCGTCCCGCCGCCGGGCGGCCAGTCCGACATGGCCGGCGAGGGCGCCCACCACCGAAAGACCCGCCACCTCCCCACGCGAACCCCCGCCTCATAACCCGCCCCAGCGCGGTGGGCGGAGAAGCGACGCGGCGGGTCGTCCGCACGAGGAGAGACGACCCGCCACGCCGCAATCACTCCTGGGGGCCTCGGCCAGGGAGAGACTGTTGCCGTCAGGGTCCACGACCACCACGTCTGGCCCGTCCTTGGGGGCGGAAGTCATCGGGCGAGGGGCTCGCCTCCGGGCGGCGGCTACTCGGCCGGTGTGCGGGGGGTGAGGAATCCGGTGAGGGCTTGGTGGTTGCGCTGGAGGCTCTCGATGCGGGCGTTCAGGGCCGCGATCTCGCGGTCGAGCACGTCGCGGATGCCCTCGCACCAGTCGAAGTCGGGCTGGTCGCTGCGGGTGCAGGGGAGCACCTGCCGGATCACCTCGGAGGACAGGCCCGCGTCCAGCAGCACGCGGATCTTCCGCACGGTCAGCACGGCGTCCTCGCCGTAGCGGCGGTAGCCGTTCGAGCCGCGCTCGGCCTGGAGCAGGCCCTGCTCCTCGTAGTACCGCAGAAGCCGCGGGCTGACCCCCGTCCGCCGGGACAACTCCCCGATCAGCATGTCACCGTCCTGGATTGACCTTCTCACCAGTGTGAGTGCCTAACGTCGCCCTGCAGGCGATCATTCCGCACGGCTGGAGAGGCCCATGTCCACGCTCGTCGTCCAACGCAATGGCCGCGAGGCGACCGCCGGCGAGCTCGCGCCGCTCGCCTTCGCCGGCTTCGCCCACTTCACCGCCCTGCAGGTGCGTGGCGGCAAGGTCCGGGGGCTCGACCTCCATCTGGAGCGGCTGCGGTCCGCCTCGATGGAGCTGTTCGGCGAAGCGATGCCGGACGAGCGAGTTCGCTCCCATCTGCGTGCGGCGGTGGAGGCGGGGCCCGCGGACGTCTCGCTGACGGCCACGATGTACTCGTCCCCGGGAGAGTTCACCGGGGGCGGAGAGCCGGTGGGGCCCGACGTCCTGGTCCGGACGGGGCCGCCCGCGTCGGGTCCGGACGGGCCGCTGGCGCTGGCGACGGTCGAGTACGACCGGTACCTGCCCGCCGTGAAACACGTCGGGGAGGTGGCGAAGACCCACCTCATGCGCCGGGCCGTCCAGGACGGCTTCGACGACGCCGCCTTCGTCGACCGCCGGGGGCGCCTCAGCGAGGCGACGATCTGGAACCTGGCCTTCTGGGACGGGGACAGCGTGGTGTGGCCGGAGGCCGAGATGCTGGTCGGGACCACCATGGGCATCGTCCGCCGGCAACTGGACCGCCTCGGCGTCCCCCAGCGCGTCCGGCAGGTCACCCCCGCCGACGTACCGGCTCTGGCCGGGGCCGTGGTCATGAACTCCTGGACCCCGGGAGTCGCGGTCCACCAGATCGGCGTGACCCGCGTCCCCGCGGCCCCACGCTTCCTGGACCTGCTCCACCGCGCCTACCAGGCTGAACCTCTCACCGATTTCTAGGAGCGGTTTCAGCCCAGGCGTCCGGTGAGGTCCGGATCCGCGGCCTTGGACCGGTGGTGACGGTGTCGCGCCCAGGACCATTTCGCTGCGTGTCCGAAATGAGACCTTTGTCGCGCATCAAGCTCCATTTGCCGGGGACAAATCGGCCCGAACGAACCAACGGCAGATACCCGAGGAGGACCCCCAATGCCTTGGCTGATGATCCTGGTGCTCCTGCTGGCACTGATCCTGTTCGGCGTCGGCTTCACGCTCAAGATTCTCTGGGTGGTGGCCGCGATCGTCCTGATCCTGTGGCTGCTCGGCTTCGTGCTCCGCAGCGCCGGTCCGTCCGGCAAGCGCGGTCGCTGGTACCGCTGGTAACACCGTGAACGGCGCCGCCCCGTCCAGGCTCTGGACGGGGCGGCGCCGTTTCCGCGGCCGGTGATTCGCGCGATGTGGAGGAGGGGACGGGCGGCGGACACTGTGGCCCCCTGACATCGTGGAGGTCACCGTGCGTTTCTCCCTGCGGGTTCCCTGGCGGCGGGTCGCCGCCGCGGCGACGGGAGCGGGGCTGCTCGCCGCCCTGCTGTGCGCCTCGCCGCCCGCCCTGGCCGAGTCCTCCGGGCCCGTGGTCACCGTCCCGCCGCCGGGCGCCCACGGCTTCCCGTTCCTGGCGGCGGCCGAGGATCTCGGGTCGTTCGGGTACACCGAGAGCGAGTACTTCATCACCGGCACCGCCACCTCGTACGCCAAGTCCGGCCTGTGGACGTCGAACGGCCGGTGGGACGTGCGGGCGTCCGGGCAGGCCCCGTACCGGACGAGGCTCCTGGTCCGGCGCCCCTCCGACCCGGCGAAGTTCAACGGGACCGTCGTGGTCGAGTGGCTCAACGTCAGCGGCCAGATGGACCTGTCCCCGGACTACTGGTTCGCGCGCGACGAACTGCTGCGCAAGGGATACGCGTGGGTCGGCGTCTCGGCCCAGGCGGTCGGCGTCAACGGCGGGCTCGGAGAGATCCACGGGCTCAAGGGGTGGGACCCGGCCCGTTACGGCAGCCTTGTGCACCCCGGGGACGCCTTCTCCTACGACATCTTCTCCCAGGCGGGGCGGGCGCTGCGAAGCCCCGACGGCCCCGACCCGCTCGGCGGGCTGGCGGTGCGGACGCTGCTGGCGGACGGGGAGTCGCAGTCCGCCGGGCTCATGACCACCTACGCCAACGCCGTCCAGCCGGTGTCGCGGGTCTACGACGGCTTCATGATCCACAGCAACGGCGCGGTCGGGGCCCCGATCAGCGGCGAGCTGTCCGACACCCTGTGGATGCCGAACCCGTCCCGCATCCGGACGGACCTGACCGTTCCGACGTTCGTGGTCCTGACCGAGACCGACGTCCCGCTGGCGGCGGCCGCGCGGCAGCCGGACACCGACCGGGTCGTGCACTGGGAGCTGGCCGGCACCTCGCACGGCGACCAGTGGGCCTACGACCTGGGTCAGCCGACGCTGCAGAAGTCGGCGGGGTCGGCCGCGCCGGACGCCGGCTGCGCCGCCGGATCGGCCCCGTTCAACGACGGGCCCGGGCACTACTCGATGAACGCGGCGCTGCGCGGTCTGGCCGCGTGGGCGCGCGGCGGGGCGCGGCCGGCCGCCGG